>NZ_JBMPPI010000108.1:0-204 GCF_049340245.1 Undibacterium sp. TC4M20W | reverse complement strand
ACTATGTTGCCGGTACCTACAACACGACAGAAAACGGTGTGAACCTGAATGCACAGTCCACAGCGACTGCAGTTGCTCGCGTTGTAACAGACACGATCAACCTGGGTACAGGTAACGATACACTGGTCACTTACGGTGCGATCAATCTGGCTGGTGCAACTTTGTCTGGTATTGAAAACATTGTCAGCAATTCTGCAGTCGTCA
>NZ_JBMPPI010000107.1:0-205 GCF_049340245.1 Undibacterium sp. TC4M20W | reverse complement strand
CCGGAGCCAATGTCCACGACAGCCAGGTATTGCCAAAATTACTGCACGGGCACGAGACACGTTACTGGGGTGATTCTGCCTACACGGGCCAAAAGCAGATTGCACGCAGCAAAGCACCAGGGATAAAAGACTTTACCAACATCCGGGGCACACGCAGTCACGCGCTGACAGAAGAAGAACGCCTGACCAATCGCCGCAAGTCAAG
>NZ_JBMPPI010000106.1:0-219 GCF_049340245.1 Undibacterium sp. TC4M20W | reverse complement strand
CGATTTGGGATGCTTGTGTAGCGGAATCCAGCACTTTGCTCAACCAGTCCTTAGCCAGGGCTGTGTTGCTTGGCAGGGAGTAGGCAACGATCTCTTCGTTGGTGTCGATGGCTGTTGTGAAGGATGTCGCAGCGGCAACTTTGGAATCGACGGCAACTTTGTCTGCACCGGTAGCACCACCGAGGATGGCCAGAGCGGCTTGACCCAGGGTAACTTTGC
>NZ_JBMPPI010000105.1:0-219 GCF_049340245.1 Undibacterium sp. TC4M20W | reverse complement strand
CAACAGTGTGCAAATTCCGGCATCTGCTGGAGCGCCATGACCTTGGCAAACGTATCTTCGAAGAAGTAGGCCGTCATCTGCAGGAGCGAGGGATGAAAGTGTCGGGCGGCACCATCGTCGATGCTACGATCATTTCAGCACCTTCTTCCACCAAGAACAAAGAAGGCAAACGTGATCCGGAAATGCGCCAGACCAAAAAAGGCAATCAATGGTATTTCG
>NZ_JBMPPI010000104.1:0-225 GCF_049340245.1 Undibacterium sp. TC4M20W | reverse complement strand
AATTCCTTTGCCTCCCACCAAAGTGTCTGGCTATCGAAATTGCACTCTTGCCTTTCATGAATCCCACAACGTTTGACACTGAATACTTTGGTGGAACGCTCAAACACATATGAACATGGTCAATCATCAAGTGACCTTCAACTACGCTGCATTCCCTTTGCTTGGCCAACTCCCGAAATATTTCCCCAAGATGCTTTCTCAATGCCCCATAGATCAACTTCTTTC
>NZ_JBMPPI010000103.1:0-226 GCF_049340245.1 Undibacterium sp. TC4M20W | reverse complement strand
TGTTCAACCTTGGCACGCACGCTTGACTTGCGGCGATTGGTCAGGCGTTCTTCTTCTGTCAGCGCGTGACTGCGTGTGCCCCGGATGTTGGTAAAGTCCTTTATCCCTGGTGCTTTGCTGCGTGCAATCTGCTTTTGGCCCGTGTAGGCAGAATCACCCCAGTAACGTGTCTCGTGCCCGTGCAGTAATTTTGGCAATACCTGGCTGTCGTGGACATTGGCTCCGG
>NZ_JBMPPI010000102.1:0-232 GCF_049340245.1 Undibacterium sp. TC4M20W | reverse complement strand
CTCAAACACATATGAACATGGTCAATCATCAAGTGACCTTCAACTACGCTGCATTCCCTTTGCTTGGCCAACTCCCGAAATATTTCCCCAAGATGCTTTCTCAATGCCCCATAGATCAACTTCTTTCTGTATTTCGGAATGAACACTATATGGTACTTACAATCCCACCTCGTATGACTCAAACTTTGATACTCTTTCATCTTGAAACTCCTTCTTTTGGTAGAGATAGAAG
>NZ_JBMPPI010000101.1:0-243 GCF_049340245.1 Undibacterium sp. TC4M20W | reverse complement strand
ACGTAGCAGGTCTCAACTACTGGACAGGCCAACTGCTGAACGGCAAAGTCACCCTGGGTCAAGCCGCTCTGGCCATCCTCGGTGGTGCTACCGGTGCAGACAAAGTTGCCGTTGACTCCAAAGTTGCCGCTGCGACATCCTTCACAACAGCCATCGACACCAACGAAGAAATCGTTGCCTACTCCCTGCCAAGCAACACAGCCCTGGCTAAGGACTGGTTGAGCAAAGTGCTGGATTCCGCTA
>NZ_JBMPPI010000100.1:0-253 GCF_049340245.1 Undibacterium sp. TC4M20W | reverse complement strand
GGTGAAAGAAAAGCGCTTGCGACAGCCACGGATAGGCACACGCAAATTGCAGCACCTGCTTCAAGCAAAGATGAGAGAGCGTGGCATTAAGCTAGGAAGAGATCGTTTATTCGCATTACTTAGGGAAAGGCGATTACTGGTACCATGCAGGCGGGCGTATCACAAGACGACACACAGCCACCATCGCTTTCATAAGCATCCCAATTTACTCAAGGCTGGGCCGCAACAAGTCATCGCTTCGAGGGCAGAGCAA
>NZ_JBMPPI010000099.1:0-254 GCF_049340245.1 Undibacterium sp. TC4M20W | reverse complement strand
CGTTGCTAACGCAACAGTCGGCGTTTCCATCGATGCAGGCGCATTGACAGCACAATCTGCACTGGACGTCACACTGGCCCGCGGCGCCAACTTCCTGAGCCTCGGCGCTGGTAATGACCGCGTTGTATTGTTGGGTAACTATGTTGCCGGTACCTACAACACGACAGAAAACGGTGTGAACCTGAATGCACAGTCCACAGCGACTGCAGTTGCTCGCGTTGTAACAGACACGATCAACCTGGGTACAGGTAACG
>NZ_JBMPPI010000098.1:0-255 GCF_049340245.1 Undibacterium sp. TC4M20W | reverse complement strand
TGTGTCCGCATCACTTGCAAGGCATCCAGGCGCAACACCATGGCACGTAGGGATTGCTCTGCCAATGACGGAGCAGTCCACAGTCCAGGATTTCGCTCAAAAGCAAATTCTGAGATCAGGCGAGCATTGACCTTATCCGTTTTGGTTCTGACTAAGCGGGAGACACCGAATGCTTTAATTTGTGCGGGGTTAACCACACTAACAGGGAATTTCTGTTGAGCGAAATAGTGTGCCACAGCCTCCCAATAAATACCT
>NZ_JBMPPI010000097.1:0-255 GCF_049340245.1 Undibacterium sp. TC4M20W | reverse complement strand
GCGAGAAGAAGCCGTAAAGCTTGTTTTGGCGCAAGGGATGACACTGGGAGAAGCGGCATCGCGGATAGGCATTCCGAAAGGGACTTTAGTTGGTTGGGTGAATGCAGCCAAGGGTGGTGAAACAGCCAATGTTGCACCTGGAAGCCGTACAGTTCCAGAGCTGGAAGCGGAAGTTGCCAAACTGCGCAAGGAACTGGCAGAAACGCGTATGGAGCGAGATATCGTAAAAAAGGCGGCAGCGTATTTTGCGCAGGA
>NZ_JBMPPI010000096.1:0-255 GCF_049340245.1 Undibacterium sp. TC4M20W | reverse complement strand
CTCGAATCACTCTCTTCCTGTTGCATCGAATTTATTGAATCAGACATTTGCTCCAAGCCGTCCAAACCAAGTATGGCTGACTGATATCACCTATATCAGCACTGGAGAAGGATGGCTTTATCTGGCATGGATCAAGGATGTGTATACCTGCGAGATTGTTGGCTACGCCATGGGAGAGCGAATGACGCAAGCCTTGACTGCGCAGGCGCTCTGGCGTGCAGTGCGCAACAAACGTCCACAACCTGGATTGATTCA
>NZ_JBMPPI010000095.1:0-255 GCF_049340245.1 Undibacterium sp. TC4M20W | reverse complement strand
GCAGCGGGCCATAGGTCTCACGGCTTTGTTTGTGCACGGCGGTAATGGCAAGCTTCAGGCGTTCATCCGTCTTGACGCGCTGCGACGGTGTGCCGCTCAGCCAGGCATAGAATCCACTGCGCGAAACGCCAAAGGTACGGCACAAGGTCGTTATTGGGTAGGCAAGTCGCATGGTCTTCATGAACGCGTATTTGGCAACGACTCCTGCGCAAAATACGCTGCCGCCTTTTTTACGATATCTCGCTCCATACGCGT
>NZ_JBMPPI010000094.1:0-255 GCF_049340245.1 Undibacterium sp. TC4M20W | reverse complement strand
CTTTCTATCTTGTTTTGTCAGGGTGGAGAGCGATGCCAAAAGAACTGATAGATGACCAACTGTGGAGCAGAATCGAGCCTTTGTTACCGAAGAGAGCGTCTCGCCATAGACAATATGCAGGACGCAATCCGACGGATGACCGTGCCGTATTGACGGGAATCGTGTTCGTACTGCGCTCTGGCATTGCATGGAACTTGCTGCCACAAGAAATGGGTTGCGGCTCCGGAACAGCATGCTGGCGGCGACTGGTCCAAT
>NZ_JBMPPI010000093.1:0-255 GCF_049340245.1 Undibacterium sp. TC4M20W | reverse complement strand
TACCAGCGCCGAGGCTCAGGAAGTTGGCGCCGCGGGCCAGTGTGACGTCCAGTGCAGATTGTGCTGTCAATGCGCCTGCATCGATGGAAACGCCGACTGTTGCGTTAGCAACGTTGGTGTTGTCGATAGCACGGATCGTCAGACGTTCTACGTGGGTTGTTGTGTTAGCAGCCTGGTAGCTGTCAACCAATGCATCAACGATCGTATCGTTCAACTGGATTTGGGACACTTGTGTGACTGCTGTGTCGTTGGTCA
>NZ_JBMPPI010000092.1:0-256 GCF_049340245.1 Undibacterium sp. TC4M20W | reverse complement strand
CCAAGAACAAAGAAGGCAAACGTGATCCGGAAATGCGCCAGACCAAAAAAGGCAATCAATGGTATTTCGGGATGAAGGGACACATAGGCGTTGATAGCAAGACCAAATTGATTCATGCCGTTGTCGCAACCGGAGCCAATGTCCACGACAGCCAGGTATTGCCAAAATTACTGCACGGGCACGAGACACGTTACTGGGGTGATTCTGCCTACACGGGCCAAAAGCAGATTGCACGCAGCAAAGCACCAGGGATAAA
>NZ_JBMPPI010000091.1:0-266 GCF_049340245.1 Undibacterium sp. TC4M20W | reverse complement strand
AGGAAGATGAGCGTTACGACCAAATGAAATTGGGACTGTAGCCGCCTTTAGGCGGATCAAGGGTTACCAGCGCCTTTGAGGCGCCCCAGCAATAAACCTCCGGCTTTGCCGGAGGTAATTTAATTTTTTTGCTTGCTAGGGAATCTCTGATTAAGTCCCCGAGCAATGATTCAGAAACGGTAATATAAGCTTATTTTCCATTGAATCATAAATACCATGAGACAGACAACATTTGCCGAAGGTGGCTTTGAACGCTTTGCCAAGAC
>NZ_JBMPPI010000090.1:0-280 GCF_049340245.1 Undibacterium sp. TC4M20W | reverse complement strand
AGGCAAGCGAAAAAAAACGCCTTTCTTATGATACTTTGCAAAACCGGGCAAAACGCAGCGCAGCGGTAGGTATGCGCACGACGTTTTCACGGCTGCCAACGACCAGGCGCACCTGCGCTGTCATGCCGGGTTTCAGCAATTCATCCTTGTTATCGACATCCACACTTTCAATCGCATCCTTGAGGAGATCAAGGAATTCATCCTCATATTCCTCCCATCGAAA
The DNA here is from genome assembly GCF_049340245.1 of Undibacterium sp. TC4M20W. Classification (NCBI taxonomy): domain Bacteria; kingdom Pseudomonadati; phylum Pseudomonadota; class Betaproteobacteria; order Burkholderiales; family Oxalobacteraceae; genus Undibacterium; species Undibacterium sp. TC4M20W. The sequence goes on along the minus strand of NZ_JBMPPI010000090.1, from coordinate 57 downwards.
TCCATCCTTGGTGTGGCTAACGTCGAATCCTTCGATGTGCAACTCGCCAAATATGCG
>NZ_JBMPPI010000089.1:0-281 GCF_049340245.1 Undibacterium sp. TC4M20W | reverse complement strand
GCAGCGCACAACGCTTAACATCTGCGATCGCCCTGTCAACGGCAACCTCAACCCGCATCTTCGCTTCAGGATCACCAATCTGCCGCATTTCCTCAGCCATGAATTCTGCTTGATAGGCATTTATATCGTCAATTGTCACACTAGGCTTCCAAAATGACCAGTTATACGCTATTTCCTCTGGCTTGAATCCAGCAATTGGACCCGACAGTACTTGTATTAAAACAACTGCTTTTGGAGAAGCAATAGTTTCATCAGTAAATGGCTGTATATTCCAATACGCA
>NZ_JBMPPI010000088.1:0-294 GCF_049340245.1 Undibacterium sp. TC4M20W | reverse complement strand
GTGCGGGGTTAACCACACTAACAGGGAATTTCTGTTGAGCGAAATAGTGTGCCACAGCCTCCCAATAAATACCTGTAGCTTCCATGCAGACATGGGCTATGGCCGCACCTTGCTTGTTGAGCCAGGCACTTAATTCCTGAAACCCTTGCTGATTATTTTGAATTACCTTGTGGCGGAATTTGCCAGTTGTCAGGCGCAAAGTACAATCTAATTTCAGCTTCGCGACATCAATTCCCAAATGAAAATCGTGCATACAAATCCTCTGATAACCTACCTTGTGAATACGGGCTGCCA
>NZ_JBMPPI010000087.1:0-300 GCF_049340245.1 Undibacterium sp. TC4M20W | reverse complement strand
GGCCTGTGGCCTTGGCTTCTGTCGGTGCCGCTACCACTGGCGGGGCCTTGTTCAAGGTCGGGTTATCTGGCTTGACATTGGAGACCGCAGTAATCGCTGGCGTTTGTTGTGGCTGTGGCTGTACCTGGACTTCCGGTGGCGGAATGAACGGTGGCGGCGGGGCCAACAATTTTGGTGGCGGTGGTGGCGGTGTGTCTGGTGGCGGTGGCGGTGGTTTCACTTCTTCTACCAGCTTGACTTCTGCTGGTTTGATCACCACTTCCATCGCTTTGCGCGCCAATCCAGATACCAGGGCATATA
>NZ_JBMPPI010000086.1:0-305 GCF_049340245.1 Undibacterium sp. TC4M20W | reverse complement strand
CTCGAATCACTCTCTTCCTGTTGCATCGAATTTATTGAATCAGACATTTGCTCCAAGCCGTCCAAACCAAGTATGGCTGACTGATATCACCTATATCAGCACTGGAGAAGGATGGCTTTATCTGGCAGGGATCAAGGATGTGTATACCTGCGAGATTGTTGGCTACGCCATGGGAGAACGAATGACGCAAGCCTTGACTGCGCAGGCGCTCTGGCGTGCAGTGCGCAACAAACGTCCACAACCTGGATTGATTCACCACTCAGACCGGGGTAGCCAATACTGTGCGCTGAGTTATAGAGAATTGA
>NZ_JBMPPI010000085.1:0-306 GCF_049340245.1 Undibacterium sp. TC4M20W | reverse complement strand
ACCAAGCCTTGTCGAATGGCATCACGGGCTACCTCAAGCCGGTTGAGTTCTTGTGTCCGCATCACTTGCAAGGCATCCAGGCGCAACACCATGGCACGTAGGGATTGCTCTGCCAATGACGGAGCAGCCCACAGTCCAGGATTTCGCTCAAAAGCAAATTCTGAGATCAGGCGAGCATCGACCTTATCCGTTTTGGTTCTGACTAAGCGGGAGACACCGAATGCTTTAATTTGTGCGGGGTTAACCACACTAACAGGGAATTTCTGTTGAGCGAAATAGTGTGCCACAGCCTCCCAATAAATACCT
>NZ_JBMPPI010000084.1:0-306 GCF_049340245.1 Undibacterium sp. TC4M20W | reverse complement strand
AGAAACTCTCCATAGCCGCATTGTCGATACAATTGCCCTTACGTGACATGCTTTGCACGACCTGTTTCTGCTGTAACGCACGCTGGTAGGCAAGCATGCGGTACTGCCACCCCTGATCAGAATGCAGAACAGGTTTTTGGTGTGCTTTGAGCTTGACCAGGGCATTCTTTAACATCTTTCCGACGAGTTCATAAACGGGGCGCCTGGCTGTCTCAAAGGCAATAATTTCCCTGTTATACAAATCCATCACCGGAGACAGGTACAGTTTCTCTCCTGCGACGTTAAATTCCGTCACATCAGTTACCC
>NZ_JBMPPI010000083.1:0-320 GCF_049340245.1 Undibacterium sp. TC4M20W | reverse complement strand
ACTCCCACGACGTGACTCAGTTGCTGCCGCTGGTCAAAGCCATACCCGCGATCGCAGGCAAACGAGGAAGACCTCTGCGAAAGCCAAAAATCTTGCAAGGAGATCGCGGTTATGATTCTGAGCCTATTCGCATTCTTTTGCGCCAACAAGCGATCATTCCTGAACTAGCAAAACGCCGCACTGCGCACGGTACTGGTTTGGGCAAAACACGTTGGGTGGTTGAGCGTTCGATTGCCTGGCTTCATTCTTACCGTCGTCTAAAAATGCGTTATGAGAAACTAGCTATGACACACGAAGCATTTCTTTCGTTGGCTTGTTCT
>NZ_JBMPPI010000082.1:0-323 GCF_049340245.1 Undibacterium sp. TC4M20W | reverse complement strand
ATCGTTGTCGGAAGACCTTACCCCAGGTGGTTCGATGCAGAGTTACCATGGCGGGCATATAGAGCGCTTTACGAATAAATGTATGCCCAACCTTTGACATTTTTGCTTTGCGACAGACACTGCTGCCGGACTCATGATGCTCTGGGTCAAGACCTGCAAAGGCAACAGCCTTCTTTACAGAAGAAAAACGTTCAGCGTCTGCATAATACGAAAGCAGTACAGCAATCGTGCGCTCGCCGAGCCCAGGAACACTGTCTAATAATTTTTGCTTATCTTTTAAATCTGGATCATTATTCATATGATTGTTGATCGACCGGGTCAGT
>NZ_JBMPPI010000081.1:0-333 GCF_049340245.1 Undibacterium sp. TC4M20W | reverse complement strand
CACAGCCACAACAAACGCCAGCGATTACTGCGGTCTCCAATGTCAAGCCAGATAACCCGACCTTGAACAAGGCCCCGCCAGTGGTAGCGGCACCGACAGAAGCCAAGGCCACAGGCCCGGTCACCATCCCAGGCGTAATCGACTTCAACGTCGGTGGTTGCAAACCGGAATATCCACGTGCCTCCCTGCGCAATGAAGAAACCGGCACCGTCCTGTTGTCCGTATTGATTGGTGCAGATGGTACAGTGGCCGACGTCAAGATCGACAAATCCAGTGGATTCCGCGGTCTCGACAATGCGGTGAAATCCCAGTTGATGTCAGGTTCCTGCAAAA
>NZ_JBMPPI010000080.1:0-340 GCF_049340245.1 Undibacterium sp. TC4M20W | reverse complement strand
CATCGCTTTATCTTTTTATGACGTATTACCTGTAGGAGCGGCTTTAGCCGCGAATGGCCGATACGGCTAAGCGGTTCGCGGCTGAAGCCGCTCCTACATGACGACTATTTCACAGCAATGGGTTCCCCTGGAATATACGCAAATCCTGGTCAGTAGGGTGCGTCTTGACGCACCATTATGTGCGTACACATTGAAATTTTTTGATCGAAAAGCGGTGCGTCGAGACGCACCCTACTTCACGGCATGGCATCGCTTTATCTTTTTATGACGTATTACCTGTAGGAGCGGCTTTAGCCGCGAATGGCCGATACGGCTAAGCGGTTCGCGGCTGAAGCCGCTC
>NZ_JBMPPI010000079.1:0-372 GCF_049340245.1 Undibacterium sp. TC4M20W | reverse complement strand
ACTCCCACGACGTGACTCAGTTGCTGCCGCTGGTCAAAGCCATACCCGCGATCGCAGGCAAACGAGGAAGACCTCTGCGAAAGCCAAAAATCTTGCAAGGAGATCGCGGTTATGATTCTGAGCCTATCCGTATTCTTTTGCGCCAACAAGCGATCATTCCTGAACTAGCAAAACGCCGCACTGCGCACGGTAGTGGTTTGGGCAAAACACGTTGGGTGGTTGAGCGTTCGATTGCCTGGCTTCATTCTTACCGTCGTCTAAAAATGCGTTATGAGAAACTAGCTATGACACACGAAGCATTTCTTTCGTTGGCTTGTTCTCTCATTTGCTGGAACTTTCTTAAACCTTTAATTTAATTTCGCAACAGCTTCT
>NZ_JBMPPI010000078.1:0-394 GCF_049340245.1 Undibacterium sp. TC4M20W | reverse complement strand
AGTTGCCCACGCTGGCGTAATTCAGCCAATAGCACTTCGTGAATGCGCTGCCATACACCGGCTTGTTGCCATTGGACCAGTCGCCGCCAGCATGCTGTTCCGGAGCCGCAACCCATTTCTTGTGGCAACAAGTTCCATGCAATGCCAGAGCGCAGTACGAACACGATTCCCGTCAATACGGCACGGTCATCCGTCGGCTTGCGTCCTGCATATTGTCTATGGCGAGACGCTCTCTTGGGTAACAAAGGCTCGATTCTGCTCCACAGTTGGTCATCTATCAGTTCTTTTGGCATCGCTCTCCACCCTGACAAAACAAGATAGAAAGTTAACACTACTCATGAAAAGTTAACAGCACTTTTTTTCAGTCGTTTTAATTTCGCAACAGCCTCTAAGT
>NZ_JBMPPI010000077.1:0-423 GCF_049340245.1 Undibacterium sp. TC4M20W | reverse complement strand
CAGGTAATGGACGCCCGCCTGTTGGCGTGGAGCGCATGCTACGCATTTATTTCTTGCAACAATGGTTCAACCTGTCTGACCCGGCTGTCGAGGAAGCCTTATACGAATCCGTTTCCATGCGCAGCTTTGCCAATATTGATCTGGGCAATGAGCCAGTGCCGGATAAAACAACAGTGTGCAAATTCCGGCATCTGCTGGAGCGCCATGACCTTGGCAAACGTATCTTCGAAGAAGTAGGCCGTCATCTGCAGGAGCGAGGGATGAAAGTGTCGGGCGGCACCATCGTCGATGCTACGATCATTTCAGCACCTTCTTCCACCAAGAACAAAGAAGGCAAACGTGATCCGGAAATGCGCCAGACCAAAAAAGGCAATCAATGGTATTTCGGGATGAAGGGACACATAGGCGTTGATAGCAAGACCA
>NZ_JBMPPI010000076.1:0-484 GCF_049340245.1 Undibacterium sp. TC4M20W | reverse complement strand
ATAGGCTCAGAATCATAACCGCGATCTCCTTGCAAGATTTTTGGCTTTCGCAGAGGTCTTCCTCGTTTGCCTGCGATCGCGGGTATGGCTTTGACCAGCGGCAGCAACTGAGTCACGTCGTGGGAGTTGGCACCGGTCAAGATCACCGCAAGCGGGATGCCCTTTTGTTCGGTGATGAGGTGGTGCTTACTGCCGAGCTTACGCCGATCGACGGGACTAGGTCCCGTTTTTTTCCAGCAAACATGGCACGTACCGAAGAGCTGTCGACGATGGCGCGCTCAAGATCGAGTTGCCCACGCTGGCGTAATTCAGCCAATAGCACTTCGTGAATGCGCTGCCATACACCGGCTTGTTGCCATTGGACCAGTCGCCGCCAGCATGCTGTTCCGGAGCCGCAACCCATTTCTTGTGGCAGCAAGTTCCATGCAATGCCAGAGCGCAGTACGAACACGATTCCCGTCAATACGGCACGGTCATCCGTCGG
>NZ_JBMPPI010000075.1:0-490 GCF_049340245.1 Undibacterium sp. TC4M20W | reverse complement strand
ATCGTGCGCTCGCCGAGCCCAGGAACACTGTCTAATAATTTTTGCTTATCTTTTAAATCTGGATCATTATTCATATGATTGTTGATCGACCGGGTCAGTGACTTGATTTCTTTCTCCAGCCACTCAATATGATTAACCAAGCCTTGTCGAATGGCATCACGGGCTACCTCAAGCCGGTTGAGTTCTTGTGTCCGCATCACTTGCAAGGCATCCAGGCGCAACACCATGGCACGTAGGGATTGCTCTGCCAATGACGGAGCAGCCCACAGTCCAGGATTTCGCTCAAAAGCAAATTCTGAGATCAGGCGAGCATCGACCTTATCCGTTTTGGTTCTGACTAAGCGGGAGACACCGAATGCTTTAATTTGTGCGGGGTTAACCACACTAACAGGGAATTTCTGTTGAGCGAAATAGTGTGCCACAGCCTCCCAATAAATACCTGTAGCTTCCATGCAGACATGGGCTATGGCCGCACCTTGCTTGTTGAGCC
>NZ_JBMPPI010000074.1:0-494 GCF_049340245.1 Undibacterium sp. TC4M20W | reverse complement strand
ATTTGTGCGGGGTTAACCACACTAACAGGGAATTTCTGTTGAGCGAAATAGTGTGCCACAGCCTCCCAATAAATACCTGTAGCTTCCATGCAGACATGGGCTATGGCCGCACCTTGCTTGTTGAGCCAGGCGCTTAATTCCTGAAACCCTTGCTGATTATTTTGAATTATTTTGTGGCGGAATTTGCCAGTTGTCAGGCGCAAAGTACAATCTAATTTCAGCTTCGCGACATCAATTCCCAAATGAAAATCGTGCATACAAATCCTCTGATAACCTACCTTGTGAATACGGGCTGCCAGCATGCTGGGCCAAAGATACTGTTCGATTTAAAACGAGGGGTGAGTGACTGGTGCAGAAATCTACGTCGCAGGTTTCAAACCTAAGGTACGATCCGGCATCCAGTCACTCGATCTTGATATGCCTACCAAGAACTTGTTGGTAGCTATATTAACGAATAACTACCGAAGGCGTCATAATACAAGGTACGATTAGCG
>NZ_JBMPPI010000073.1:0-549 GCF_049340245.1 Undibacterium sp. TC4M20W | reverse complement strand
TGAGGTATCCTGACTTTTTCGGACACTCTTGTTTGTTAAAATAAACGATCAGGAGAAATAATGAAACAGAAAAAGACATACACACCGGAATTGCGAGAAGAAGCCGTAAAGCTTGTTTTGGCGCAAGGGATGACACTGGGAGAAGCGGCATCGCGGATAGGCATTCCGAAAGGGACTTTAGTTGGTTGGGTGAATGCAGCCAAGGGTGGTGAAACAGCCCATGTTGCACCTGGAAGCCGTACAGTTCCAGAGCTGGAAGCGGAAGTTGCCAAACTGCGCAAGGAACTGGCAGAAACGCGTATGGAGCGAGATATCGTAAAAAAGGCGGCAGCGTATTTTGCGCAGGAGTCGTTGCCAAATACGCGTTCATGAAGACCATGCGACTTGCTTACCCAATAACGACTTTGTGCCGCACCTTTGGTGTTTCGCGCAGTGGATTCTATGCCTGGCTGAGCGGCACACCGTCGCAGCGCGTCAAAACAGATGAGCGCTTGAAGCTTGCCATTACCGCCGTGCACAAACAAAGCCGTGAGACCTATGGCCCGCTGC
>NZ_JBMPPI010000072.1:0-560 GCF_049340245.1 Undibacterium sp. TC4M20W | reverse complement strand
CTTTTATAATCGCCAGCGTCGTCACTCACGCCTCGGCTATATTCCACCTGCTTTGTTTGCAAATAATTTCAATCAACAATCGCAGGCAGCTTGAAACATGAGTGTCCGTTATTGACAGTACACCTCAGAATATCTCCGAAACAAAATGAGCATCGAGAGCGGGCAGCAATGCTGTTCGGGAAGGTGTTCATCTTTAACAAATGACTTGCACAAAATTTAAGCAAGCGAGCCAATGGATTTGACTTTACTGATTAAAATTAGTCAGATCGGTGTTCAACTGAACCAAAACCTCAGCCAGATTGTGCAAAAAAATGCTGGTCTGGCTGAGAGATTTGGTTTAACTGAACACTGAACAGGGCAGCGAAAAGACTTGGTTTAATTGAACACTGAACAGGGCAGCAGTAGCAGGCGACTCGTTTAATTTGCCACTTTGTTTTTCTTGTACCAATCTAGTTTCTTTTCAAACCAAGGCAGCGCACAACGCTTAACATCTGCGATCGCCCTGTCAACGGCAACCTCAACCCGCATCTTCGCTTCAGGATCACCAATCTGCCGCATTT
>NZ_JBMPPI010000071.1:0-560 GCF_049340245.1 Undibacterium sp. TC4M20W | reverse complement strand
TCGATTTGTTCGAGCAGCGCGCCTTCATGGTGTTCTGTGGCTTTGATGCCAGAGTCAGCGATGAAGCGGAATGGGCTGCCTTCTTTCAAAGAAGCGGCACCGGCTTGAACAGAGGCTGCTTTCCAGAATTTGGAACGGGCATCTGTGGCTTGACCGGACAGTTTAACTTGATCAATGATTTTGGTGATGAGGATGTACCAGCTGCCCATGGACATGATGACCATGATAATGAGTGTGCCTTTGGCAACGAAGTCACCGGTTTTCCAGAGGGCGTCGAGACCGTATGGGTTGTCTACCATTTCTTTGGCAGCTGCAGGTGCTGCCGGGGCGCCAGCGTCTGCTGGGGCGGCTGGTGCCGGGGCTGCTTCTGCAGCAGGTGCTGGTGCTGGGGCAGCAGCGGAGGCAGCTGCAGAGGCGGATTCCTGTGCAGAAACAGGGGCGACGGCAACGGCGGCTGTCAAGGCCAGGAGTGTTGCAGCCAGGAATGCGGAGAAACGGGTTTTCATTGAGGTGCTTCCTTTTAACAAAATAAGGTTGGTATTGCTTACTGCTGTTTTTAT
>NZ_JBMPPI010000070.1:0-578 GCF_049340245.1 Undibacterium sp. TC4M20W | reverse complement strand
GGTTTGACCTATACGGCGGTCGGTTTGAAACTTCTATCTCTACCAAAAGAAGGAGTTTCAAGATGAAAGAGTATCAAAGTTTGAGTCATACGAGGTGGGATTGTAAGTACCATATAGTGTTCATTCCAAAATACCGAAAGAAGTTGATCTATGGGGCATTGAGAAAGCATCTTGGGGAAATATTTCGGGAGTTGGCCAAGCAAAGGGAATGCAGCGTAGTAGAAGGTCACTTAATGATTGACCATGTTCATATGTGTTTGAGCGTTCCACCAAAGTATTCAGTGTCAAACGTTGTGGGATTCATGAAAGGCAAGAGTGCAATTTCGATAGCCAGACACTTTGGTGGGAGGCAAAGGAATTTCACAGGAGAAGTATTTTGGGCAAGAGGTTACTTTGTCTCAACGGTGGGACTAGATGAAGAAATGGTTCGAGCTTACATCCGAAATCAAGAGCAGGAAGATGAGCGTTACGACCAAATGAAATTGGGACTGTAGCCGCCTTTAGGCGGATCAAGGGTTACCAGCGCCTTTGAGGCGCCCCAGCAATAAACCTCCGGCTTTGCCGGAGGTAATTTAATT
>NZ_JBMPPI010000069.1:0-626 GCF_049340245.1 Undibacterium sp. TC4M20W | reverse complement strand
TTCCCTAAGTAATGCGAATAAACGATCTCTTCCTAGCTTAATGCCACGCTCTCTCATCTTTGCTTGAAGCAGGTGCTGCAATTTGCGTGTGCCTATCCGTGGCTGTCGCAAGCGCTTTTCTTTCACCAGATCAATCACTTGCGCATGCTGGTCGCGCCGCTCTTGCTCGCTATGAAGCTGCTTATAGTACGCTTGACGGGTGATTTGGAAATAATGGCAAGCCCTGCTGATGCTTAATCCCGGGATTTGACCTTGTTCGAGGACTTGCCTGAAGGCTTTTTTGGGACAGCAAGCCCATAATCATTCTTGATCACATTCACGATCGCTTCAAACAATTGTGCCTTCTCATTGGCATGCTTGAGTTGAACTTCCAATTCTTTAATCCGCTGTTCTGGCGTTTGTGGCAATGGGGTCTTTGGCATCATGCTTCCTTCTCTTGGTCTGGAACCATGATTATGCCAATCTTGTTGCCCGTGCTTGCGTAACCACACTAAAACTGTTGATCTCCCCTGTATCCCGTACCGGCGCTGAGCTTCTACATAGGTCATCTCGCCTTTTTCTACTTGCTCTACTACTGATAATTTAAAAGTCAGCGTGTAATCTCGCTGACTCCTGCGTATCCCTGT
>NZ_JBMPPI010000068.1:0-639 GCF_049340245.1 Undibacterium sp. TC4M20W | reverse complement strand
TGGTCTTGCTATCAACGCCTATGTGTCCCTTCATCCCGAAATACCATTGATTGCCTTTTTTGGTCTGGCGCATTTCCGGATCACGTTTGCCTTCTTTGTTCTTGGTGGAAGAAGGTGCTGAAATGATCGTAGCATCGACGATGGTGCCGCCCGACACTTTCATTCCTCGCTCCTGCAAATGACGGCCTACTTCTTCGAAGATACGTTTGCCAAGGTCATGGCGCTCCAGCAGATGCCGGAATTTGCACACAGTGGTCTCATCCGGCACGGCTTCATTGCCCAGGTCAATAGCGGCAAAGCTGCGCATGGAGACGGATTCATATAAGGCTTCCTCGACAGCCGGGTCAGACAGGTTGAACCATTGTTGCAAGAAATAAATGCGTAGCATGCGCTCCACGCCAACAGGCGGGCGTCCATTACCTGCCTTGGGATAATGGGGCTCTATCAGTTTGCATAGCATAGCCCATGGCACGACCTGATTCATCTCTGATAGAAACACTGCTCGCTTCGTCGTCTTGGCATAGCGTTCAAAGCCACCTTCGGCAAATGTTGTCTGTCTCATGGTATTTATGATTCAATGGAAAATAAGCTTATATTACCGTTTCTGAATCATTGCTCGGGGACTTAATCAGAGATTCC
>NZ_JBMPPI010000067.1:0-656 GCF_049340245.1 Undibacterium sp. TC4M20W | reverse complement strand
TTCCATCAATTACAAAATCATGTTCCAGTCAAAGCATAAAACGTGCTGCTGAACATGATTTTCATCAAGAATTGGGGAGTTGTATCCCCAACTTCTTCAGTTCTCGAGCGATTTCTCGCCCATTGGGTACACTATGCCCCTTGCATGCGCATCAAGCGCCTGCGAACCATGAACAAGTTCGCCAGCGCACAAGTAACGAACAAGCGGTGCGCGTTCTTCTGCATCCCACGATATCTGACCTTGGTAAATCCAAACATGCGTTTGATGATACAGAAGGCATGTTCAACCTTGGCACGCACGCTTGACTTGCGGCGATTGGTCAGGCGTTCTTCTTCTGTCAGCGCGTGACTGCGTGTGCCCCGGATGTTGGTAAAGTCCTTTATCCCTGGTGCTTTGCTGCGTGCAACCTGCTTTTGGCCCGTGTAGGCAGAATCGCCCCAGTAACGTGTCTCGCGCCCATGTAGTAAGGCTGGCAATACCTGGCTGTCATGGACATTGGCCCCGGTGGCGACAACGGCATGAATCAATTTGGTCTTGCTATCAACGCCTATGTGTCCCTTCATCCCGAAATACCATTGATTGCCTTTTTTGGTCTGGCGCATTTCCGGATCACGTTTGCCTTCTTTGTTCTTGGTGGAAGAAGGTGCTGAAATGAT
>NZ_JBMPPI010000066.1:0-814 GCF_049340245.1 Undibacterium sp. TC4M20W | reverse complement strand
CTATGGGATAACCAGCTTTCCTACCGGGAAGTTGCTGCCCTGTTTAATATCCGCAGTCCGGGATGTATTGGTAATTGGGAGCGTAGCTATCATAATGGCGGCATAGATGCCCTGATACCACGTGTACGTGGAAGACCCAAGAAGATGCCAGACACCAAGCCACAACCCCCGTCCTTACCGATGAATGATGAAACCCGCACACGTGAAGACTTACTTGCGGAAGTCAGCCATTTACGCATGGAGAATGCCTACTTAAAAAAGTTGCGGGCCTTGGTTCAATCTCAGCAGCAACAGCGGGCGACAGCACGCAAAAAGCGCAAGTAGTCATCGAACTAAGGCAACACTTCCCTTTGCCAGATCTGCTCAAATTAACCGGTCTGGCCCGGAGTACTTTCTATTATCAACAGAAAGTTTTGCAGGCAGAGGATAAGTACCAAGGGCTCAAGAAACGAATCGGCACCATTTTTACGCGCCATCAGGGACGCTATGGTTATCGGCGCGTGACTCTGGCTATCCAGCAACAGGGAGTGAAGGTCAACCATAAGACTGTGCAACGGCTGATGAGCAAGCTCGGCCTGAAATCATTGGTGCGGCCAAAGAAATACCGGTCTTACAGAGGTAACGTGGGACACACCGCCCCCAACGTGCTGGAACGGCAATTTGACGCGGATGGCATGCATCAGAAATGGGTAACTGATGTGACGGAATTTAACGTCGCAGGAGAGAAACTGTACCTGTCTCCGGTGATGGATTTGTATAACAGGGAAATTATTGCCTTTGAGACAGCCAGGCGCCCCGTTTATGAACTCGTCGG
>NZ_JBMPPI010000065.1:0-840 GCF_049340245.1 Undibacterium sp. TC4M20W | reverse complement strand
GTTTCGCGCAGTGGATTCTATGCCTGGCTGAGCGGCACACCGTCGCAGCGCGTCAAAACAGATGAGCGCTTGAAGCTTGCCATTACCGCCGTGCACAAACAAAGCCGTGAGACCTATGGCCCGCTGCGTATGCAGCCAGAATTGGCAGCACAGGGATTTAAAGCCGGTCGTGACCGCATTGCCCGTCTGCGTCGTGAGCTTGCCTTACGCTGCAAGCAGAAACGCAAGTTCAAAGCCACGACCAACTCGAATCACTCTCTTCCTGTTGCATCGAATTTATTGAATCAGACATTTGCTCCAAGCCGTCCAAACGAAGTATGGCTGACTGATATCACCTATATCAGCACTGGAGAAGGATGGCTTTATCTGGCAGGGATCAAGGATGTGTATACCTGCGAGATTGTTGGCTACGCCATGGGAGAGCGAATGACGCAAGCCTTGACTGCGCAGGCGCTCTGGCGTGCAGTGCGCAACAAACGTCCACAACCTGGATTGATTCACCACTCAGACCGGGGTAGCCAATACTGTGCGCTGAGTTATAGAGAATTGATGACACAATTCGGCATGCAGGCGTCGATGTCGCGCAAAGGAAACTGCTATGACAATGCGCCGATGGAAAGCTTCTGGGGTAGCCTGAAAAATGAATTGATACATCACCAGCACTACCCGACCCGTGCTGATGCACAGGCTGCTGTTCAGGAATATATCGAAAGCTTTTATAATCGCCAGCGTCGTCACTCACGCCTCGGCTATATTCCACCTGCTTTGTTTGCAAATAATTTCAATCAACAATCGCAGGCAGCTTGAAACATGAGTGTCCGTTATTGACAGTACACCTCA
>NZ_JBMPPI010000064.1:0-939 GCF_049340245.1 Undibacterium sp. TC4M20W | reverse complement strand
TAGGACTTACGCAAAACGCATAGAAATAGAAGGATTTCTGAGTTGCTGACATAAGTAATGGTCCAAAAGGCCGTGTTTAATGCGATAAGCGGTTTGTTTGGTAGTTCTGGCAATGTCGGTGAGGCGTATCCAGACCAGGATGGCGCAAGCAATATGGTTGCGTTGTATGCGAGCTTTACGGCATTGGTTTTGCTCAATGCCTGTGAGTTGTTTCAACTCGCGGTGGAACTGCTCGATTTTCCAGCGCATGCCACACACCTCTTGTGTGGCATCCAAAGAATCTTGAGTGAGGTCGTTGGTGACGACCCAATCCGTGCGGTGGGTAGACACCGCGACCCGGAACAGTTTTACCTTGTAGTCCTTAGGAAACCCTTTGATTTTGATAACTTTGCCATGCTCTCCCTCTGGATGGCTCCATGCCAGCGAATCCACTCGGCGGTACAGCGCTGTGCCGCCTGTGTCATCGACTTGCCGGTTGTCCTTCAACGGGCAGTAATAAATTTTCTGCAGGGAGTCGATGAACAGCATCAAATCCTTGGTGGCATACCAGCTATCCATCAACACTGCATGAAACGGAAGTTGCTTTTGATTAATGATCTGGCCGAGCATGTCTTGAACATGGTCAAGCTTGGTCTTGCCGTCGCGTTCAGGATCGTAAATACGATAATCGATCACCCAGTATTGGCCGCTCTCAGGATTGACATAGACGCAATTGACCAGACCTATGCCCTTGATGAGTCCATGCGCGTTACCGCTGAACTGCAAACGCACCATCTCGATTTTGTGCGAGAAATTTTTGTTCAGCACGGTGTCGTCGAAGACGACATAGCCATGCGCAGAGGGTTGAATTTGCGAGCGGACATTCTCCCAGACCAGGCGCGACGTTAGCCTTTCATCTCGCAGATAGCGATTGATCATGTCATGGCTCATTTCCGTTGG
>NZ_JBMPPI010000063.1:0-2038 GCF_049340245.1 Undibacterium sp. TC4M20W | reverse complement strand
TCGTTTTACCAGCGAATACTGTGGCGTATTCTGCTTGTTTGGAGAAGCTGTCGGCGATTTGGTTCAGTGTGAAACCTTGAGCCATCCAGTAGGCCAGACCATTTGGGTCTGCTGGGCGGTTGAAGTATGCGATGTAAAGCTTTTGGATATCAGCAGCTGTATTAGCCATTTAAGAACTCCTAATTAAGTTTTGTTGCGAATAAATAAACTCCAGTAGCCCTGGGATTTATACTTTTTTCAGCAATGGGAGAGTAGCATGGGCTTTTACACAAAAATGTGACTTGAATCACAAATACGAATTAAATTATAAATTACGTTGCAAAAAAAACCCACCGCTTTACAGAGGTGGGTTTTTTATTTTTACACAGCGGGGAGGATACTCTCTCCCTGCTGCATGGGTAGCAAGCTACCCATTTTCCTGCATAGCTTACTGAATTAAGCGATGAAGTCGCCAGCGACGATGGAACCTGCGCCAACGAGTTTAACGATAAAGTCACCTGCATCAACTGCACCTACAGTGCCACCGATGTTTTGGAAAGCATATGTACCAGCTGCTGTACCTGCGGCTACAGTGACGATGTAAGCCTGAGTAGTGGCTTGCAAAGCTACAGCTGCGCCAACTGCAGACGCTGCTGATGCAATTGCTGCTGCCAGAGTAGAAATGTCAGCTGTAGCGATGTTCAGAGAGTTCAGCGTTGTTGCTGCTGTGCCAGTTTTGAACACGTCAGTACCAGCAACCTTGAAGTTAGTAACTGTATCAATGTTGCTGCTGAACAAGGAACCACTGCCAACGATAGTGTCATTGCCAGAAGACAATGTGATAGCGTCAGCACCGGCACCGCCAGTTACTGTAACTGCTGCACTGGAAACCAGAGTTTGACCACCAGAACCAAGGATGAAAGTACCGCCAGCTGCGTTCACTGTCGCTGCACCGTTGAACAATGTCACAGCGCCTGTAGTAGCTACATTAAAGTTTACGATTTCAACGCCAGATACCAGAGCCGTTGTTGCAGTAGCAGCAGCACCCAAATTGAATGCGCCGAGTGCGTCAGTAACAGTCAATGTGTCGCCAGTACCACCAGCTGCGTTGATTGTTTTCCAAGCCAGGTTAGCAGCTGTTGTCGTGAACGTGTCATTGCCTGTGCCACCAGTGAAAGTTTGGTTAGCAGCAGTAGCAGCCAGTGTTACAGCATTTGTACCATTAGCCAAAACGAAGTTCTCGATCACTGCACTACCTGTGATAGTACCAGCAGTTGACAAAGTAACTGTTTCACCATTAGTACCAGCTACAGTACCAGCCGCTACGATCGTGCCTGTAGCAGCAGCAAATTGTGCTGCTGACATCGTTACAGAACCACCTGTAGCGATTGTCAGATTTTCAAAGCCAGTGACATTCGCGCCGCCGATATTGGAAGCTGTACCCAGAACCAATGTATCCGTACCTGCACCTGCACTGAAAGTACCAGTGTAAGAGAAGTTACCCAATGTCAATTGGTTATTACCCAAGCCCAGGTTAACGTTACCAGCTGCAAAAGTAGCACCAGCGCCTGTTACGTTAACACTGTCATCGCCTGTGCCGCCATTCACTGTAGTAATACCAGTGGTAGTTGCACCGAAAGTGATGGTGTTAGTTGCATTGGCGAGGTTCAGGGTCTTGATGTTGGTGATAGTACCGCCGTTTGTGCCGTCGCCAATTGCCAAGGCACCAGATGCACCAGTCAAAGTGATTGTGTCTGTGTCACCAGCGTTACCGTTGACAGTTGTACCAACCAAAGTAGCAGCCAAGCCTGTGAAGTTGTCGTTCACGTTTGCTGTGCTATTAAATACTTGACCAGCTACCAGTGCTGTTGGAGACAAAGCTGTACCGCCACCATTGACTGGATTAGTACCAACAACACCTGTTGTTACTACTGCGCCACCAGACACTGTCACTGCATTGCTAACTGTAGTGTTGTTCACGCCACCACCAGTTGCATTGGAAGAAGACGTTGTGTCGATCACCAATGTGCCGCTAGTTACAGCGATCAGGGACAGATCG
>NZ_JBMPPI010000062.1:0-2645 GCF_049340245.1 Undibacterium sp. TC4M20W | reverse complement strand
GCACGGATCGTCAGACGTTCTACGTGGGTTGTTGTGTTAGCAGCCTGGTAGCTGTCAACCAATGCATCAACGATCGTATCGTTCAACTGGATTTGGGACACTTGTGTGACTGCTGTGTCGTTGGTCAGTTCGATGTTACCGATGTTGGAAATGCCGTTGAAGTCACCGATGGATGCGTTTGTTGCATTACGCAGTTCGATCACGTCGTCGTTCTTTTGGCTGTTGTTTGTGCTGTTGTTGTCAACTGCACCACCGTTGATAGCGTGGGAACCATTGAAGTTGGCATCAGTGAAGATGATACGGTCGGCTGTGCGGGAAGCACCTTCTTCGCCGTTGTAGCTGAAGCGGCTTGTGGCGCTCAGTGTACGTGCATCAATAACAACTGCGCTTTCAACGGCTGTACCAGCTGTGTCAGCGGCATTAGCTGCATCATTGGCTGTGTCGTTGTCATTAACGATGGCCAGAACACCTGCGTTGTTGTTGGCAGCGATCAGGGCATCTGTCAATGTCAGACGGTAGTTACCTGCACCGTCAACACCGGCGTTGTTGGATGTACCAACCAGACGGATTGTTTCGAAACCGGAAACGTTCGTCCATTCAGACGCGCCCAGAGCGATAGTGTCGCCCAGTGCTGCACCTGTCAGGTCGCCGTCAATAACCAGTGTATCTGTACCAGCACCACCTACGACTGTGTCGGAGATCGTCAGGCCAGCACGTGTGTCTTGCAGGTTATCGAAAGTAACTGTGTCGTTACCAGCACCCATCTTGATGTTTTGCGCGCCGTTAGCAGCATTGCTTGTGGAAACGCGGATGATGACGCTGGCTGTTTCTGCGGATGCATCGATAGTGCCAGCAACCAGTTTGATCTGGCCAGCTGTTTTGGACAACTCTTGTACGCCAGCGATGTTAGCTGCTGCGCCGCCTGTTGTGTCGATACGGTACAGACCGCCGTTACCTGCGACTGTTGTGTCGAGGTTCAGGAAGGTTGTAGCGGAACCAGCACCTGCTGTTGTACCAATAGTGATGGTGCCTGTGTGGGCAGCAACGTTGGCCAGAGCAACTGTGTTGGATTCTGTATCAGCATCAACCAGAGTGATGTTTTCTACTGCGTTGGTGTTCAACACGAAGTTGAAACGTGGGTCAACGTTCAGGCCTTCAGCGATAGTCACTGCAACTGTGTCGGATGCGCCAGTAGCAACGGCCAGATTGGCGTTGATGGTGGATTGGCCGATGGCGTTGGAGCCTGTGTCGCTATGACGGATGGTGATAGCAGCGCCTTGGGCAACACTCAGGTTGTTGAGTGTGAACACGTCTGTACCAGCTACCGGTGCGGAGTTCGCAGGTGCTGCTACGTTGGTGTTGGAGACGTTGCGAACCAGTACGCCTGTGACGTCTGGCAGTTTGGCGAAGTCAACTGTGGAAGCGGCGTTGTTCAACAATACTTGAACTGCTTCTACTTTGGTGATGATGGAGGAACCAGCTGCACCGGCTGTGACGTTACCGCCGTTGACGATAACCAGTGTATCTGTACCGTCGCCGCCTGTGATGCTGTCAAGTGTTTCTACTGTGTCAGCCAGGTAGAATGTGTCGTTACCAGAACCACCAGTGATGGTGACGTTTTGGACGGAACCGGATGTGTCAGCTTTACCAGTAGTGAAGATGCCATTGCCGAGGTTGAGTGTCAGGTTGCCTTTGAATGCGGATGCATCAATGGCGGACAGACGGCCTGCAGCTTGCAAAATACCACCGGAGTAGTTGACGGATTCAATCGTCGTTACACCATTGACAACATTGGATGTTTGGGCCAGTGTGAGGTCTTTGTCGCCAGTGATGATGACTTTGCCTGCTGTACCTGTGTCCATTGGCAGGTTCAGTGTGCCGATGTTGTTGACGTTACCAGTGCTGTTGATGGTCAGTGTTTCGTAACCTTGGTTGCCTACGCCTGCGGCGGATGTGCCGGAGGTGTTTTGACCAATGTTGACTGTACCAACTTGAACGTCGGACAGGTTGAGTGTACCAACGTTAGCGCCGAGCAGTGTGCCATTGCCGAAGGAGAATTCAACTGTACCGGCGTTGTTGGCGTTGGTGCTTGTCAGGGACAGTGTGTCGAGAACAGATTTGATGTTTTCGATACGGGCAACGTTGGTACCTGCTGTGGAAGCGATACGGTTGATGCCAACGTTTTTGAGGCCAGTTGCATCTTGCAGATCGACAGCAACAACGGCGTTGTTGTTGACGTTTTGCGCATCAGCAGAACCAGTGAACGTGAAGTTCGCTGTTTGGATATTTTTCAGTGATGGGGTGATGATTGGCGCGCCGTTGTCATTGGAGTTACCCAGTGTGGCTGTCAATTTGTTGTTGGCTGTGGCGGATGTGTTGGAGCCTGTCAGTACGTCTTCGTCTTGCAGGGCGTTAACACGGGAACCACCGTTTGGTGTGTAGACCAGACCGGCTGTGAAGTTTTCAGCTGTAGCTACGTCTGTGTTGCTTGTCAGTGTGAAGTCTTTAACACCGCCGCCATTGACGATGGATGTCAGGACTGCATCTTGAACAGCGATTTGGGATGCTTGTGTAGCGGAATCCAGCACTTTGCTCAACCAGTCCTTAGCCAGGGCTGTGTTGCTTGGCAGGGAGTAGGCAACGAT
>NZ_JBMPPI010000061.1:0-3550 GCF_049340245.1 Undibacterium sp. TC4M20W | reverse complement strand
CCAAAGGTACGGCACAAGGTCGTTATTGGGTAGGCAAGTCGCATGGTCTTCATGAACGCGTATTTGGCAACGACTCCTGCGCAAAATACGCTGCCGCCTTTTTTACGATATCTCGCTCCATACGCGTCTCTGCCAGTTCCTTGCGTAGTTTGGCAACTTCCGCCTCCAGCTCTGGAACTGTACGGCTTCCAGGTGCAGCAGTGGCTGTTTCACCACCCTTGGCTGCATTCACCCAACCAACTAAAGTCCCTTTCGGAATGCCTATCCGCGATGCCGCTTCTCCCAGTGTCATCCCTTGCGCCAAAACAAGCTTTACTGCTTCTTCTCGCAATTCCGGTGTGTATGTCTTTTTCTGTTTCATTATTTCTCCTGATCGTTTATTTTAACAAACAAGAGTGTCCGAAAAAATCAGGGTACCTCATATAGGCTGCGATCATGGGATTTTCTTGGTGTCTTTAGCTATTTTTGGTAGTTCATTCGTACCATTACGCTGCGCTAATCGTACCTACGCTGGCTAGTAATATCTACGCAAGCAGCAACTAAGCTGCGTAAAATTCTTTAGGATAAAGCTTTGTATTAACATCAATTGCCATTCCACGCCACAAAGCCAATCGGCACAAGGCCGTGCCTAATGCATCAAACGTGGCTGACTGCGCTACTTTGCCATACCCCCAAGTCTCCAATTGACCAAGGGCAATTCTGCTGCGTACACGCTTTGGAAATGCGGACTCCAGCTCACCCCTCACACGCTCAAATGCCTCCGGGTCATTGTGCGCAATATGGTAAAGCAACTCATGGTAGCCATAGATAAAATGTGATTTTTTAAATCCCTTTGTACTCTCAATTGCACTCAAAGAATCCAAGCCATACTTACCGACGGCAAGATTCGAAATTTGAAATGCAAATTCGCCCACAATATGTCCTCTGCTTTCATGATCAAAGCTTGAACACGAAACGATCTTTTCACTTAATCCGAAAAATTCTTTCTCTGCTCCTGCTAGCAATAAGCCAACTAGTATGGGTACGAAAGTAGAATAGGATAAAAGAATGTAATCCCAAGCATAATTGTTCGATCTGGCATGGTCAATTTCTTGAATTGCTCTACTGCTTAATGCTGCTAAGCCAGTAATCTTGCCGAGTAATTTATTGGCCATTTCCAAGTCGTTCTGCAATACCCATCGGGCTTGTGAAAGCATAATCAGCCCCTCAATCTGGTGGCTTGGATTATCGGCCGCTCTATTGTATGCACCTCGACTTCGTAAGCCTTCGTCAATGTCAAATATATGCTGTATTGAATCCAATTCTTGTTCTTCCACGCGATTTATCCAAATCAGCATTTGATCCAGATTCATTTCCAAATTAAGCTCCTTTTCTTATTATTCTCCACGGGATTACTGTTGCATCTTTCAATTAGCTTATATTAATTATGGGAAGTTGCAGAGATGTACGATTAGCGTAGCGTAATCGTACGCATGTTGCAAACTTCAGCTTGCTTCTGTAGCGTGGCTCTATTGCAGCTCTTAGTCAACAAAAACTATATGCATATGAAGATAGAATAACAATGCTCATGCGATGTGCTTGAGGTCTTTTCTTTTTTTGGGGACACGGTTACGTACGATTACGCTGCGCTAATCTTACCTACGTGGGCTTCGATTGGGTATCAGCAATCTAGTAAATTTATTGCCAATATAAAATCCCGTTATTTAATCGATTACCCAAAAGTGCTTGTTTATCGAAGTCATAATCAAGAAATCCGTCAGCATCCAGAAAATATACATTCTCCCTGTAAAAAGCAATGACAGTCGTCAAAAAATCTTCTGCGCTTGAATGCATCAACTCAGATTGAGGGTCGTCATGTAGAAAGCTACCAATTTTATTTTCTCTATTTTCTGGCTCACTTTCAATGCAAACAAAGTCACTAGAATAATTCGCGAGGAACGGAAAATTATGATGCCGAGATGGTCTAAGAATTGCCATGAATTTCTGAAACTCTTCTTCAAGTTCATCTATATGGATCAGGCGATAGCCGGGAATAAAATCCATGACTTTTTGGTCAGCTACATCTCTCAAAGTACCATCGACTTGGCAATATAGCTCCAAAACTAGTTCGGGTATATCGGCTGGTGATTCGAAAATGCTTTTTAGTCTATGTTCTGCTTCTAGCCTAGGTAATCCACGCCCCAGGCTTTCACGATAGCCGGGGCGGGTCTGGTCGGAAAGCGCCAAAAAATCAACGATAAGCTTAGCAATTTTGGTCATCGGCTCGAGCCCTGTTTTGTGATGTCAACATTAAACTTATCAATCGCTTTGATATCATTTCTTCTGAAAATATTGTAATCAGCACATAGGGGCAATAAGCAATCGCATAATTACCCGCAAGCCAGCAACGCGCGAGTATTAGACACGACTCCAATCTCACGCCAATTTCGCCTTATTTCGGGCAACCGTCGAGTGGCGCGCGTGCCGATGGATCGACCATTTTAATCAAGGTGGTAACCGCCTCTTTTTCACTCAACCCTTGTACGGATACCAAACCTAACGCAGCTTTGGCAGATGGTTCAATTGTGGCGGATGAAAACCGGCCGCTGCATACCAGCCAAAAAATCACTTCACGCGCTTCTCCTATCGTGCCTACGCCATTCTTTGAAATGCTAGTCCCAAGTTCATAGAGCTGCCCTTCTGTCATGCCGACGTAACCCCCGGTCAATTGCAGAGCAGATTGCATACGGCGTTGATCACCAGCCCCTTGCATTGCAACAACCACAATAATGACTACAAGGCCGACAACGACGATTCCTAACCACTTTAATATTTTCACGCTAAGTCTCTTTCAAAAAATAGATACGATTACATTACAGCTGGGGCGATTCGCAACTGTCAGATCACCCACACATTTGGAAATAAATGTATGAATATTGGACCTCACCTTTTAATTTTTCTTGAGGTCTGCTCAGATAATCGCCCTGAAGATCTCGCTTGAGCAAGGATTAGCTCAGGTCGCTTGTTTCACAGAAAACTGGGTAATGGCTGTGTGACCCATTGCATATGACACGCGTACGATTGCGCCATTAAATCAAGCCCAATCTACTACAGACAGATGCTCCGACTAAAAGCAGTACTATTATGGCAATTCCAAAAACATATACTTTTTTCTCTCTCTTGCTCATTTTCTTCCAAGTTTCCTCGTCAAGATTTGGGCTCGCCATTTTATTGCTCCTATTTTTTCTAGAGACGTAAGGACTATGTGCGAAGCGTAATCGCACGCATGCTGCCTGTTCAAACTCTCTTCTGCACCATGGCTACTTTACGGTTTTTAGTCAACAATAAAACATGTTCATGTTGAGCTTGACTGCCGAGTATCTTACGATATGTTTGAGGTCTTTTGCTTTTTTTTGGGGACACGGTTTTGTACGATTACGCTGACGCTAATCGTACCTTGTATTATGACGCCTTCGGTAGTTATTCGTTAATATAGCTACCAACAAGTTCTTGGTAGGCATATCAAGATCGAGTGACTGGATGCCGGATCGTACCTTAGGTTTGAAACCTG
>NZ_JBMPPI010000060.1:0-5676 GCF_049340245.1 Undibacterium sp. TC4M20W | reverse complement strand
TGGTTCTTTAACAATTAACAGTCAATAAATGTGGGCACTTGGTGAAGCGCACCAATTAACTTAGGTTAGTTGGAATGCTTAAATAATATAGCAAGTGTTCACAAGAAATAACAAAGCAAGACGATGATTCAGAGATGAGTCATTGAACTGTCAGTATTTTGAGTGAGCGACATGTCAGTAAAATGACATAGACAAGAAATTGTCGAAAAACAGAGATTAAACTGAAGAGTTTGATCCTGGCTCAGATTGAACGCTGGCGGCATGCCTTACACATGCAAGTCGAACGGCAGCGCGGGGCAACCTGGCGGCGAGTGGCGAACGGGTGAGTAATATATCGGAACATACCCTAGAGTGGGGGATAACGTAGCGAAAGTTACGCTAATACCGCATACGCACTAAGGTGGAAAGTGGGGGATCGCAAGACCTCATGCTCATGGAGTGGCCGATATCTGATTAGCTAGTTGGTAGGGTAAAAGCCTACCAAGGCGACGATCAGTAGCTGGTTTGAGAGAACGACCAGCCACACTGGAACTGAGACACGGTCCAGACTCCTACGGGAGGCAGCAGTGGGGAATTTTGGACAATGGGGGCAACCCTGATCCAGCAATGCCGCGTGAGTGAAGAAGGCCTTCGGGTTGTAAAGCTCTTTTGTCAGGGAAGAAACGGTGTTTCCTAATACGGAATGCTAATGACGGTACCTGAAGAATAAGCACCGGCTAACTACGTGCCAGCAGCCGCGGTAATACGTAGGGTGCAAGCGTTAATCGGAATTACTGGGCGTAAAGCGTGCGCAGGCGGTTTTATAAGTCTGATGTGAAATCCCCGGGCTCAACCTGGGAACTGCATTGGAGACTGTAAGGCTAGAGTGTGTCAGAGGGGGGTAGAATTCCACGTGTAGCAGTGAAATGCGTAGATATGTGGAGGAATACCGATGGCGAAGGCAGCCCCCTGGGATAACACTGACGCTCATGCACGAAAGCGTGGGGAGCAAACAGGATTAGATACCCTGGTAGTCCACGCCCTAAACGATGTCTACTAGTTGTCGGGTCTTAATTGACTTGGTAACGCAGCTAACGCGTGAAGTAGACCGCCTGGGGAGTACGGTCGCAAGATTAAAACTCAAAGGAATTGACGGGGACCCGCACAAGCGGTGGATGATGTGGATTAATTCGATGCAACGCGAAAAACCTTACCTACCCTTGACATGGAAGGAATCCCGAAGAGATTTGGGAGTGCTCGAAAGAGAACCTTTACACAGGTGCTGCATGGCTGTCGTCAGCTCGTGTCGTGAGATGTTGGGTTAAGTCCCGCAACGAGCGCAACCCTTGTCATTAGTTGCTACGAAAGGGCACTCTAATGAGACTGCCGGTGACAAACCGGAGGAAGGTGGGGATGACGTCAAGTCCTCATGGCCCTTATGGGTAGGGCTTCACACGTCATACAATGGTACATACAGAGGGCCGCCAACCCGCGAGGGGGAGCTAATCCCAGAAAGTGTATCGTAGTCCGGATTGTAGTCTGCAACTCGACTACATGAAGTTGGAATCGCTAGTAATCGCGGATCAGCATGTCGCGGTGAATACGTTCCCGGGTCTTGTACACACCGCCCGTCACACCATGGGAGCGGGTTCTGCCAGAAGTAGTTAGCTTAACCGTAAGGAGGGCGATTACCACGGCAGGGTTCGTGACTGGGGTGAAGTCGTAACAAGGTAGCCGTATCGGAAGGTGCGGCTGGATCACCTCCTTTCTAGAGTAGCGCGTAGTTAAGTGTCCACACTTATTGACTGTTAATGAATGAACAGAGAACACAGGTAAGAGATCATGTTCCCGAAAGGGGGATTAGCTCAGCTGGGAGAGCACCTGCTTTGCAAGCAGGGGGTCGTCGGTTCGATCCCGTCATCCTCCACCAAGATTCTGGTAGAAGTTTAGGAATCGGGTCTGTAGCTCAGTTGGTTAGAGCACCGTGTTGATAACGCGGGGGTCGTTGGTTCGAGCCCAACCAGACCCACCACAAGATCTCGACAGTGCAAACGTAAGTCAGTGTCATGTAGAGCAATAAAACTACATAAGAAGACAGTGAGATTTAGGTTTGTACTTTCAAAGCGAAAGACAATAGTAATTAAGTAGTTCTCGTTCTTTAACAATTTAGAAGAAGTAAAGTAGAAATAATCAAAATTATTTCTGTAAAGAGAAGCTTACAACGACAGTTGTGAGTGGAAATTATGGAAGGGTTGTGATTGTATCGAACAAACAATGTATTAAAAAGAGTTTGAAAAAGCTGTCGAAAGACAAGTTTTAGAAATATCAAATTCCTTGAGATACGGCAAACGCTAAAGTAATACTCATAAGTAGTAAAGAACTATAACCGGTTTTTGGTGATGAACCTTGATCAAGCAATTGATGAAGACACCAGAAGCTAACGTTATAGGGACAAGTGACTAAGTGCACATGGTGGATGCCTTGGCGATATCAGGCGATGAAGGACGTAGTAGCTTGCGATAAGCTGCGGGGAGTGAGCAAACACACATTGATCCGCAGATTTCCGAATGGGGAAACCCGGCCGTAAGGTCATTGCATACTGAATACATAGGTATGCAAAGCGAACGTGGCGAACTGAAACATCTAAGTAGCTACAGGAAAAGAAATCAACCGAGATTCCCAAAGTAGTGGCGAGCGAAATGGGAAGAGCCTGCAAGATTTAGCATCTTTAATAGTAGAACGGATTGGAAACTCCGGCCATAGAGGGTGATAGCCCCTTATACGAAATTATCGGTGTGGAACTAAGTTTGCGACAAGTAGGGCGGGACACGAGAAATCCTGTCTGAACATGGGGGGACCATCCTCCAAGGCTAAATACTCGATATCGACCGATAGTGAACCAGTACCGTGAGGGAAAGGCGAAAAGAACCCCGGGAGGGGAGTGAAATAGAACCTGAAACCGTGTGCATACAAACAGTAGGAGCGGACTTGATCCGTGACTGCGTACCTTTTGTATAATGGGTCAGCGACTTACATTCAGTGGCAAGGTTAACCGCATAGGGAAGCCGTAGAGAAATCGAGTCCGAATAGGGCGAATCAGTCGCTGGGTGTAGACCCGAAACCAAGTGATCTACTCATGGCCAGGTTGAAGGTGCGGTAACACGCACTGGAGGACCGAACCCACTAATGTTGAAAAATTAGGGGATGAGCTGTGGGTAGGGGTGAAAGGCTAAACAAACTTGGAAATAGCTGGTTCTCTCCGAAAACTATTTAGGTAGTGCCTCTTGTATCACCGTCGGGGGTAGAGCACTGTTATGGCTAGGGGGTCATCGCGACTTACCAAACCATTGCAAACTCCGAATACCGACGAGTGCGAGCAAGGGAGACAGACATCGGGTGCTAACGTCCGGTGTCAAGAGGGAAACAACCCAGACCGCCAGCTAAGGTCCCAAAGTATAGCTAAGTGGAAAACGAAGTGGGAAGGCTAAAACAGTCAGGAGGTTGGCTTAGAAGCAGCCACCCTTTAAAGAAAGCGTAATAGCTCACTGATCGAGTCGTCCTGCGCGGAAGATGTAACGGGGCTAAGCTATACACCGAAGCTGCGGATATCCGTAAGGATATGGTAGGAGAGCGTTCTGTAAGCCTGCGAAGGTGTCTTGTAAAGGATGCTGGAGGTATCAGAAGTGCGAATGCTGACATGAGTAGCGATAATGGGGGTGAAAAGCCTCCACGCCGTAAGCCCAAGGTTTCCTGTTCAACGTTCATCGGAGCAGGGTGAGTCGGCCCCTAAGGCGAGGCAGAGATGCGTAGCTGATGGGAAGCAGGTTAATATTCCTGCACCGTCGTATGATGCGATGGGGGGACGGATCGCGGAAGGTTGTCCGACTGTTGGAATAGTCGGTTTTTAACCTGGAGAAGGCTGTTAGGCAAATCCGGCAGCGTAATTCAAGGGGTTGAGACGAGCGAATTTATTCGTGAAGCAATCGGAAGTGGTTCCAAGAAAAGCCTCTAAGCTTCAGTCATACGAGACCGTACCGCAAACCGACACAGGTGGGCGAGATGAGTATTCTAAGGCGCTTGAGAGAACTCGGGAGAAGGAACTCGGCAAATTGGTACCGTAACTTCGGGATAAGGTACGCCCTTGTAGTTTGACTGCCCTGCGGCAGAAGGACGAAGGGGTTGCAATAAACTGGTGGCTGCGACTGTTTAATAAAAACACAGCACTCTGCAAACACGAAAGTGGACGTATAGGGTGTGACGCCTGCCCGGTGCTGGAAGATTAAATGATGGGGTGCAAGCTCTTGATTGAAGTCCCAGTAAACGGCGGCCGTAACTATAACGGTCCTAAGGTAGCGAAATTCCTTGTCGGGTAAGTTCCGACCTGCACGAATGGCGTAACGATGGCCACACTGTCTCCTCCCGAGACTCAGCGAAGTTGAAATGTTTGTGATGATGCAATCTACCCGCGGCTAGACGGAAAGACCCCATGAACCTTTACTGTAGCTTTGCATTGGACTTTGAATCGATCTGTGTAGGATAGGTGGGAGGCTTTGAAGCGTGGACGCCAGTTTGCGTGGAGCCATCCTTGAAATACCACCCTGGTTTATTTGAGGTTCTAACCTTGGCCCGTTATCCGGGTCGGGGACAGTGCATGGTAGGCAGTTTGACTGGGGCGGTCTCCTCCCAAAGTGTAACGGAGGAGTTCGAAGGTACGCTAGGTACGGTCGGACATCGTGCTAATAGTGCAATGGCATAAGCGTGCTTAACTGCGAGACTGACAAGTCGAGCAGGTACGAAAGTAGGACATAGTGATCCGGTGGTTCTGTATGGAAGGGCCATCGCTCAACGGATAAAAGGTACTCTGGGGATAACAGGCTGATTCCTCCCAAGAGTTCATATCGACGGGGGAGTTTGGCACCTCGATGTCGGCTCATCACATCCTGGGGCTGTAGCCGGTCCCAAGGGTATGGCTGTTCGCCATTTAAAGTGGTACGTGAGCTGGGTTTAAAACGTCGTGAGACAGTTTGGTCCCTATCTGCCGTGGGCGTTGGAAGTTTGAAGGGGGCTGCTCCTAGTACGAGAGGACCGGAGTGGACGAACCTCTGGTGTATCGGTTGTCACGCCAGTGGCATTGCCGAGTAGCTATGTTCGGAAGAGATAACCGCTGAAAGCATCTAAGCGGGAAACTCGCCTTAAGATGAGACTTCCCAGAGACTTGATCTCTTTAAAGGGTCGTTCGAGACCAGGACGTTGATAGGCTGGGTGTGGAAGTGCAGTAATGCATTAAGCTAACCAGTACTAATTGCCCGTAAGGCTTGTCCCTATAACCTTAGCAGGTTGTAGGCTACGACAAGTATTGTGAAGTGTTTGCGAAATGTGCCAGCTGTGGAAACAGCCAGGTAGTTCGACAGCAGTCACAACCACTACCTCAAGCGATGGTCTCGCTTGGGGTAATAAAAAACTTGATTAGTGCGAATAAGATCGCACACTCTACTGAACTTCTTCTGAATTGGATTTTTTGCTCCTCACAGATCAACGTGATGAACAATCAATCAACAAGTTATGCCTGATGACCATAGCTAATCGGTACCACCCCTTCCCATCCCGAACAGGACCGTGAAACGATTACGCGCCAATGATAGTGCTGCAACCAGTGTGAAAGTAGGTTATCGTCAGGCTTTTATTCCGCATACCCCC
>NZ_JBMPPI010000059.1:0-5697 GCF_049340245.1 Undibacterium sp. TC4M20W | reverse complement strand
GGTGCCGATATTGCTGCTGTCGATAGCTTGCTCAATAAAAACGGCACCTCCTCTGCCAGCAGCGCCACAACCTACAACCTCGCCGCAGCCGACGACTGGGATAGCGTCATCACCGGCGGCAACATCGCCGACCTGACTGGCAACGGCATTACGGTCGCCAATGCCGCACCAAGCATCTTAAGTTCAACTTACGATGCCAGCACCGGCATCCTGAGCGTATCCGCCGTCAACATCTCCGGTGGCGACACCATTGATGTAAGTAAGCTGTCTTTGACTGGCCAAACGGGTTCCTACACCCTCACCACCGCCAACGTCACCGCCAGCAGTGCCACCGCTTTCTCAGTGACTTTGAACGCCGCCGACAAACTCGCCATCAATGGCATATTGAACAACAACGGCACAGCAGCGGTTGATACCACCACCTTCAATCTCGCAGCCGCTGCATCCTGGGATGCCACCACGACATCAGCCGCCGACCTGACTGGCAACGCCGTGACAGTATCCAACGTCACCGCCCCAACGATTACGTCCGCGACGTATGACGGCACCACCCACGTCTTCACCATCACCGGCACCAACCTCGTTAAAACGATAGGTGCGACCAATGACATCACGATTTCCAAACTGACGATTACTGGCGAAGGTGGCGCAACGCGCACCTTGTCCACGACCGGCAACGTCGAAATCACCAGTGCCACCAGCTTCACCTTTACCTTGGCCGGTGCAGACATTGCCGCAGTCGATAGCCTGCTCAATAAAAACGGCACATCGTCTGCCAGTAGTGCCACTGCCTACAATCTTGCCGCAGCCGACGACTGGAACAGCGTCATCACCGGCGGTAACATCCAGGATTTGACCGGCAACGGCATCACCGTCGCCAATGCCGCACCAAGTATTTTGAGTTCCAGCTACGATGCAGCAACAGGCGTTTTATCGGTCTCCGCCGTCAACATCGTCGGTGGCGACACCATCGATGTCAGCAAGCTGTCCATCACAGGCCAGGCTGGTTCCTACACCCTGACCACCGCCAATGTTACTGCGAGCAGTTCGACCGCCTTCTCTGTCACCTTGAACGCCGCCGACAAACTCGCCATCAACG
The DNA here is from genome assembly GCF_049340245.1 of Undibacterium sp. TC4M20W. Classification (NCBI taxonomy): domain Bacteria; kingdom Pseudomonadati; phylum Pseudomonadota; class Betaproteobacteria; order Burkholderiales; family Oxalobacteraceae; genus Undibacterium; species Undibacterium sp. TC4M20W. Next base: position 4,598 of record NZ_JBMPPI010000059.1, on the reverse strand, counting down.
GCATCCTGAACAACAACGGCACCACAGCGGTTGATACCACCACCTTCAACCTCGCAGCCGCTGCATCCTGGGACGCCACCACCACGTCCAGTGCCGACCTGACTGGCAACGCCGTCACTGTCTCGAATGTCACCGCACCAACGATTACATCCGCAAGCTACGACGGTACTACCCACGTCTTCACTGTCACCGGTACCAACCTCGTCAAGACCATCGGCGCCACCAATGACGTCACCATTACCAAGCTCACCATTACTGGTGAAGGTGGTGCGACCTACACCCTTTCCACCACCGGCAATGTCGAAGTCACTTCGGCCACCAGCTTCACCTTTACCCTGGCCGGTGCCGATATCGCCGGTGTTGATAGCCTGCTCAACAAGAACGGCACCTCTTCAGCAAGTAGCGCCACGACCTACAACCTTGCCGCAGCCGACGACTGGAACAGCGTCATCACCGGTGGCAATATCCAGGACTTGACCGGCAACGGCATCACCGTCGCCAATGCCGCACCAAGTATTTTGAGTTCCAGCTACGATGCAGCAACTGGCATCCTCAGTGTGTCAGCCGTCAACATCGTCGGCGGTGACACCATTGATGTCAGTAAGTTATCGATCACAGGTCAGGCCGGTTCCTACACCCTGACCACGGCCAACGTTACTGCCAGCAGTTCGACCGCTTTTGCAGTCACTCTGAACGCCGCCGACAAGCTCGCCATCAATGGCATATTGAACAAGAACGGTACCTCTGCAGTTGATACCACGACGTTCAACCTTGCTGCCGCTGCATCCTGGGATGCCACCACGACTTCCAGTGCTGACCTGACCGGCAATGCCGTCACGGTATCGAACGTCACCGCCCCAACGATTACGTCTGCGACTTATGACATCACCACCCACATCCTGACTGTGACTGGTACGGGCCTCGTCAAGACCATTGGTGCCACCAATGACATTACTGTCACTGCCCTGACTATCACAGGTGAAGGTGCGGCAACACGCACGCTCTCGACGACCGGCAATGTCGAAATTACGTCCGCCACCAGCTTTGCCGTCACCCTCGCCGGTGCCGACCAGGCTGCGGTGGAAGCCCTGTTCAACAAGAATGGCACTTCGTCTACTGGTGGCACGAGCTACAACCTGGCTGCCGCCGATGACTGGGACAGCGCCATCACAGGTGGCAATATCGCCGTTACTACTGCTGCGGTTACCGTCAGCAATATCCCGGTCCCGACCATTACCTCCTCGACCTATGATGCCAACACTGGCGTCTTGACCGTGACAGGAACCGGCCTAAAAGGCCTGACAGGTGCCACCAATGACATCGTCGCCAACAAGTTCAGTCTGCAAGGTGAAGGCGGTAGCAGCTATACCCTGACCACGACCGGCAATGTCGAGATCACCTCCGCCACGTCCTTCACACTGACTCTTAGTGCAGCGGACCGGCTCGGTGCCAACCTCATCATGAACAAGAATGGCACCAGCTCCACCAGTGTCAATACCTATAACCTGATTGCCGCCGAAGACTGGAATGCCGGTGCTGATGCCGCGGTTGTCATTGCTGACCTGACCGGTAATGGCATTACTGTTGCTAACGTCGTGGCACCAACCGTGACGTCCGCGACCTACAACGTCGCCACCGGCGTGCTGGTCGTCACAGGCAGCAACTTCCTGAGCCTGACAGGTGCCGCCAATGACATCACCGCCAACCGTATCCGTCTGTTCGGCCAGGGTGGCTTCAACTACACCCTGACCGATACCGCCAACGTCGATATCACCTCCAACACCAGCTTCACCATGACCATGAGTGCCACCGACAAGGCAGCCCTGGCGTTGCGGATGAACAAGGATGGGACTTCGTCCACGGATACCACCGTCTACAACCTCGGTATGCTGGAAGACTGGAATACCGGTGCTGACGTGGCCGTCATCATCGCTGACCTGTTTGGTAATGGCATTACCGTGACCGGCAATAACGTTGCTCCCGTCATCGGTGGTGTCGTCGCAGGTCAGACTGTCACAGAAACCACCACAGTTACCCCCTTCGCGAACGTGACCATCACTGATCCTGATGTCGGTGCCAGCGAAACCATCACCATCACCCTTGATGTTGCCGCCAAAGGTGCCTTCACGGCTGCTTCTCTCGCAGCGACGGGCTTCTCGACTGCCGATGGTGGCCTGACCTATACCCATGCTGCAGGAACACCTGCGGTCGTGCAGGCGGCCATCCGTGGCCTGGTATTTCAGCCTGGTGCGGGCCGGGTACCGGTCGGCAGTACTGAAACCACCACCTTTACCATCAGTGCCAATGACGGTATTGCTTCTGCCGTACTGAATAACACCACCACCGTGATTGCTACCGGTGTCAATGCGGCACCGACCAATATCAGCCTGTTGCCGGCCACCATCCTGCAAGGGTCCCCGGACAACAGCAGTGTCGGTACGCTCTCCGCGACTGACCCCAACCCCAGTGATACCGCCAGTTTTAGCCTGGTGGCGGGCAATGGCACGAATGACCGTGACAATGGTAAGTTCATCATCTCCGGTACCAGCCTGGTGGCCAAGAACCCGCTGGGCATGACCCCGGGCACCTATACCATCATGGTTCGCGCCACTGACACCTCCAATGCCACCTATGACAAGAGCCTGAGCATCACCGTTGGTGACAATGTGCCGCCAACGGTCACCGGCATTACCCGCATCAACCCAGAAAACACCAATCTCGGCACGGCTGATTACAAGGTCAGCTTCAGTGAAGCCGTGACTGGCGTGAACGTCGCCGCCTTTATACTGGCCACTACCGGCAGCGCAACGGGAACCATCAGCAGCGTCACCCAGCTCGATCCATCTACCTATAGCGTCAGGATCACGGGGCTGACAGGCGATGGCAGCCTGGGCCTGAATCTTAAAACCTCGGGCACCGGCATTATCGACACCGCCAGCCTGCCTTTGAATGGCGGCTTTACCGGGCAGTTGTACCAGGTTGATCATACGGCGCCGACGACAGGTATCGGTTCCGTGCGCTTGTCGAATGATGACGGTGCCAGCAATAGCGACTTCATCACCACCATCAGTGACCAGACCATTTCCGGCAACCTCACCGCAGGTCTGGCTGTGGGCGAAACTGTACAAGTCTCGCTCGACAATGGTGCCAACTGGATCAATGCGCTGGCGACCACCGGTGGCACTGGCTGGAGTTTGCCAAACCAACTGCTGAGTGGCAATAACACGCTCAAAGTCAGGGTGATTGATCTGGCGGGCAATAGCGGGCCGACCTTCTCGCAAGCCTTCAGCATCAACCCTAATACTGACAACCCTGGCTCAGGCGGCTCGGATGCGGATGGTGATGGCATCCTGCAACGGGTAGAGGGAGAAGTACCTAATCTGCTGGGTGCAGGCAATGGCGATGGGAATGGTGACGGTATACCGGATCAGTCACAGAAGAATGTCAGTTCGCTGTTATGGCATAACAGTACGGCAGCGAATAACCATTATGTGACGCTGGCGAATAATAACTTCCTGTCGCAAACCAATGTCAACACCACGGTAGCGCCAGCAACACTGCCCGCAGAACTGAGCATGCAATACGGCATGATCACCACCCAGCTCGTCGGCCTGGCAGCAGGTCAGGAAACCACGATGTCGCTCTACACCGATGCGATGGGCCCGGTGAATGGTTACTGGGTACAAGACAAGGCTGGCACCTGGACCAATATCGCCACCAATATTGCCACAGTGAACGGCAAGCTGAAAGTCGATTTCAAGATCACGGACGGCGGACTCTTTGATACTGACGGCAAGGTCGATGGCAAGATTACGCTCAATGGTGGCCTGGGCTTTAAAACCACGGTGCCGACCAATCCAAGCACCTCTTTGCCGGGTGACAAGGATGGCGATGGCATCCCGGATGCGATAGAAGCCAGAGTCGGCACCAAACTCGATGTCAAAGACAATGATGTCTTACACCGTTCTGACTTGTTTGCCATGCAGTTGTACCGTGACGTGCTGTTCCGCGAAGCGGATACGGCAGGCGTGCAGTACTGGCAAGGACAGATAGACAGCGGCAAGATGAGCCGGGCCCAGGTAGCGGCGTCGTTCATGGAGTCGGCTGAATTCCAGGGCGGCATAGGCGGGATTACGCGTCTGTACTTTGGTGCATTCGACCGTTTGCCTGACCGTGATGGCCTGGCTTATTGGATGCAGGCGCAAAAGGATGGCCTGAATCTGAGTAAAATCAGTGCTTCGTTTGTATCGAGTGCGGAGTTCCAGAAGACTTATGGGGCGCTGGACAATACGGCCTTTGTGGATCGGGTTTATCAGAATGTGCTGCACCGTAGTTCAGATGCGGCAGGTAAAGCTTACTGGCTGGGGCAACTGGGTAATGGCCTCTCCAGAGGCGATATGCTGGCAGGCTTTACGGAGTCGACGGAGTTCAAGGCGAATTCGCAATCCAAAGTGTCTTTGACGCTGGATTACATTGGTCTCTTGGGGCATGCGCCGGATCAGGCGACGTTTGATGCACTGCTGGCGCAATCGGGGACGGATGTGGTCACGCTGATCGGGCAGTTTATTAATTCGCCTGAGTATCTGGCAAGGTTTATG
>NZ_JBMPPI010000058.1:0-6548 GCF_049340245.1 Undibacterium sp. TC4M20W | reverse complement strand
TCCCAGTGTCATCCCTTGCGCCAAAACAAGCTTTACGGCTTCTTCTCGCAATTCCGGTGTGTATGTCTTTTTCTGTTTCATTATTTCTCCTGATCGTTTATTTTAACAAACAAGAGTGTCCGAAAAAATCAGGGTACCTCAAAACTCACGGCATTGGATTTGCGTTAGATTTCTGTGCTTTGCTATTTGGTAGCCGTCTCAATATTTATCGCAGATCAAACCGAGCGCATAGGAAGTATCTCTATGATTTACCCCCTTGCGCAAAGTTCTAAATATTTGTTTATTACCTAACCGCCTGAACATGTTTTGTGTAATAAGCTGGATCTATAGTTACTAAGCGACTGTAATTGTGGGGGGCAGCACTCCAGAGTCCTACCTGATCTGTCAGTTTGCATCAGTTCGATTTGAGCTAGTAAAATAAATTAGTGTCTTGTGTGGTTCGAAATGTTTCTCGCGCTTACAAGAACTCTATCCTGGTGCCAGATCTGATCATATCTTTGTGATGAGGAATCAATCTCTTAGGCCATCCCCTCACAACAATGTGCGGCACTGTTTTTGGAACCATTCCCAAGAGATTGTCCAATAGCATCACGTCAGAATCGCTGATCGCTCCACCTTCAACATTGATCCAAAGTGTTTCACATGCTTCAAACTGTGAGAAGTTAATGCCAACAGGGGCCGCGGAAAATGTATTTCTCATAGCGAAAAAATATGTACGCATCTCCTCCGTTGTCAGAGACATTGTGCAGTAAAAATTTTTGCGAAGATCAGCATTAAGTTTAGTAAATTTGAATACTAGTTGATTTCTATTTTCTGTGTATCGCCATCCAACGTTAACTATTCCCTCTGTGGATCCGTATTTGCTAACGAAGGCAGAAAATTCACGCTTTCCTCCACCTGCCGCTGCTAATAAGGGATATTGTTCGAAAGGGTTAAAGGAGGATCCACCATATTCAAAAATAAGTCCGTCCGCATCCGCTCGGAAAGCAACCTCGTCCGCCTTTGCATGCTTTGCGGCATTTTCTGCATGCTCCTTCAAAACTCCGAATAAATGATCGTGAAATTCGTCGTCATAAATGCTACTCAAAGAAAGATTTGTCACAAATTTCCGTATTTGATGTGCATATTGTGAACTAGGCACAACGTGGACACGTTCGTAAGGAGTTTGGATAGAGTCAATGAGGAAGGTCGATAGTTCATCCGAGATTGTCAGACTATTTTGGTTCACGTATTCTTGAATCAGACATATTGTTGCTTTCGCTGCTGCGGATGCAGAAAACGCTTGTGCATTACTTGTGCCAACGGTTCCTGTGCCGAAGTCGCTCGGAGATTTCACAATTAACCAAGGAATTTCCTGCTGGACACATTGGGAAGCAACAAAATGTCCCTCCATATCTCCTGCAATTGCGTCCTGTTCGCTGTCAAATAACTGTCGAGAAAACTGGGCACCACTCGCAAAAACTTCGCCGCTGAAGATTAAGCCGTGTTGAAGCTGCAATTTGGAATTAGGCGTTCCAATAGCGTCCTTAAATGGCGTTTTCACCGAATTGATTAATTTTATAACTTCCTCATTTGTGGTCGAAGACACGAGCCTTGGCAAAGTACGAAAAACGATGCCCTGGTCCTTCCCTTCCATATCTGTCATTGATAGCAATTCGTTAGTTACGATTACATCATGAAGATTCACACGCCCGCTACAACCGTAAGAGAAACCAGTCAAAAGAACCAGTTTAGGAGCAAAATTTTGAAGAACTGCCGGAAGTAGCATTCCAACAGAATTTGGCTTAAATCCTCCGCGTTCAGCGTTCAATATAACAATTGGGTATCCGTTTAAAACTCCAGTCTTCACTCTGTTTGAAAATTCAGGCAGAGACTTAAGGCTGGTATTCTGCTCCTTAAGCTGCGTTTCTAATGCATTTTTTTCGATACTATTTGAAGTGATAATTAGGATGTTATTTCCGCGGATTTCAGTAGCATTAGACATTTCCCCTCCAATCCAATAGATTTATGGTTATTGCAAATATGCGGGCATTCCATGTGCATGAAGTTCAGAATCTTCATGCAAGGACAAATAGAGCTCTCGATCACACTTGGCACTTATTCGCACCTGTTTAATGCGCGAATCTCTGAAAATATTTATTCGAGATTCGAATCTTGCGCAACACGAAAAATCGCTTTTAAGTTGGACAATGGTATTCCTTCGATTGAACTACGGACGGCGGAAAGATCAACCGTGAAACGCACTGCAGAGATCCGCGAGTCGTTCGTTTGCTCTACTTTTGGCACATCGAACATATCGTATACGACAAGATTGCGCTCAGCAAAAGACAGATCAAATTTCCTATCGAGATTGTCAGAAAAATCTTTACCCAATGCCTTTGTAACACCCTTCCACAATTTTGTTTTTAAGTGAGGTGCGGTCTTCAAGTATGCCTCAATCTCCGTTGCCAACTCAAGAATACTCACCCCCCCGTGAGCGACTGCAACATCAGCGATACAACGTAGCCCTGACCTTCAATCGGTACACTTAACTGCTCCAATGCGAATTCATGCACTCTTATACCGCGCATGGTAAATTTGACCTCGACGCAGACCGATTCCCAAGAGAAATCAAAGCGATCAAATGTGTCGTCGTGCCACACGTCCAATGCTTGGGCTGGATTACTACTTTTCGCTATAACCCAGAGTTCCGCCCAAAGTCCTGATACTTCGCGAGTTGATGGTTCCGACAGAGTTCGAAAGAGATCCAGTAACGTGTGAACGCAAAGTTCTAGCTCTTTGGTCCCTCTTTGGGGAGGCAGATTCTCCACTGCGGCGCCAACGCAACGAATAAACAATTCATGGAGTTCAGGTGAAGTGGGGTCGCAAGCAATCATCGCAAATTGATCATCAATTACGATGTCATCGGTTTGTACCCGACATGTTGCATGAAACTCTGCTGACATATGTCGCAACTTCCGTCCAACAACGTATTGAATCGGACTGGCGTCGTGAAGCAAGAAGACTGGCCCGCCATCGGTGTCTTTTGCTAGGAAGTCCCGACGATCCTGCGAGAGAGGAATCGCAGTAAATTCAGCAACTGCTTCCGCGCTAGGAAGCGCGATGAACCGTTGATGCAGGCCGAGCATTCCTAACTCCGATCTTGAATAACAAGCCCTTTGTTCAGCTTCTTTGGCACATTCAATGCGTACCATGTCACATTGCGCACATCGGCGGTATCTTTACCACGCGCCGTTTTGCCAAGATCAAATGCTCTCAACTGTAGCGACACCCGCTCATTTGAACAAAAGTCGCGATCGTTTACTGAGCCAGCGCTTTGGCTGAAATATTGATTGATCGGTGCAGACGGATGTCCGGCCGGCCATCCACGGCCAGCATCACGTGTTCGATATCCCGCAATAAGATTATTCATCAGGAATACATCCGCTTTTAGATTTGGATCATTACGCATCAACTCGGTGAGCGCAATAAGCATTGCACTGTGTTCCTCTGCATCAACCGGGTCCTTGACTTGAATCTTTAGGAAAAAATCTTCCAACAGCGCCAGTAGAGGAACCGACTCGATAATAAAATTGGGTGAATCACCTTTCGCCGGTTTGAACTGTTGAAAAATTGCCGCATTCACCGGCGTCCCATATTTTGCACTCCACGCATTCTTGACTTCAATCAGTAATGCTTGGTTAGCAATTACGGCCGCGTTGTCCCTCTGCAATGCACCGGGTACCATCCATCCATCAACCAAGATGCGCCGAACACCGAGGCCGACGACATTAGGTCGAGTAGGTCGAAGCATGGTAGTTAGCAAAAAGTCTCGCCTCCAATCCCTAAGCGGTTTTCCACGCGCTGCTTCCAGTTCCTTGCGAATAAAATTTTCATGCTCAACATATTCGGTAAATGCGGAAATGACATTGCTTTGCACAAAAACTCGGCATAGACCAAGGTAATTTTTCTTGTACCCAAAGAAACGTGCACGCTGTTGAAGCGTATCGGCTGCCGGCGATTTTCCTAGCGGCCTTGGCATATATGTGGAACAGAGTCCTTCCACTGTGTATCCACGATCAAGTTTATTGCCACCTACGAGTATCCAATATGGCGTTTGCCTCCAGTCAATGTTCTTTTCGGCATCTGCCGTCGAGTTGACTTCAACACAATTTAATTCACTAAAAACATCTTCGACCATTGCATCTATTAGTTCCGCCAATGGCTTGACGGACGGGAATGTGATGGCGAGCGAATCATATTCAACCTGAAAACGTCTTGCTACCGCGTCAGGATCTACCTTGCTCTGTTTCTCCACAAACGATATAAGTGTCTTCAGTGATTTATCCATCCACTGCTTGTAAATCCGGTGTGATGTCGTCTGCATCGCAGGATGAACCATCATTGATCGATTTCTATCTTTTCCCTTAATTCTTGTGATTGAATGATGAGCCGCAGCTAATAAAAAATATCGGAGAGCGCTAAGCAGACTCTTCGGCGATGCTGACAACGTGTTTGACGCACTTGGTACTTCATTCGGCGGTATCTCGACGACGAACTTGTGAGGCTTCTTGAAAAATGCCTGCCCGCCAGTGTATGCGCCACCAGGTGTCACGAGTTCCGCAAACGATGGGTTCAGCAAATCTGTCTGAGCAAGCAGCAAGTTTGCCTGAGGAGTCGCAGTGTATTGGAGGTAGGAATGATGCGGGACGGCATCACGGACCGCACAAATTCGGTCATAAATAGTGCTCGACTCATCTGGCATTGACGATGCCTTAGCCAAATTTTTGGATGCCTTTGTATTGAGGCTCGCCTGATCGCCTTCGTCGTCAATAATAAGTACGGGAACACCAGCAAGAGAAAGTTTTCTTAAAACTTCCGTCACTAGCTTGTCCAGGTGGTCTTTCTGCTTCAGTACCGTAATTAGTACAGCCCGTCTCTTAATTTGATCCTTACGCCATGCAGACAGTTTGTTCTCAATTTGACTCAACGCTGGCTTGGCTGGATTGGCATAGTGATGCCAGACCTCTCCGTCGTCAATTCCGAGATCCTTTTTCAGTCGCTTCTCGGATTGATCTTTGAGGTTATTCTTGGTGCCAGCAAGAACGATAACAATACCGTAGCCGTTGTCTCGCGCAAGCGAAATGACCGTCTCAAATGACATCGTCTTACCACTTTGCACGTAGCCAACTACCAATCCCGTTTCGTGGGCATCCGAATCATTTGGAGGTAAGCACCGCCCAAGAATTCGTTGTGCCTCCAAGAGAACGCAATCATCACCTTGGGTGAGATCCTGATAACTCGGTCCGTTTGGGTCGGATGCTTTCCGTTTTAGAAATTCATCGGTGAAATCTTTGGCGACTGGAACCCACCGAAGTGGAGGCTGAACTCTATTGAGAATTTTGACAGACGTTGCCATTTTTTAGGTAGCGCGTGCGAGCGCCCCCCTTAGTAAGTGATTGAAGTGATATAGAACCGTCTGTGGCGGTTCGCCCGTAAGGTCTTCTGATAACACCAAGGAAATGCAAACTGCTGATGCAACACGAAGGAATAGCTCGATGTTTTCGTTGCATGCACCAATGTATTTCGTGGAGAAGGGGTGAGCAAGTGACAAATCGATAGTGAGCCGGCGCGTTTTTGAATTATCGGAATCAAGTGGCGATTCTTTTTTGCCAACCGAAATCCAATGTTCTACTGATGGGTCAATTGATGTGCGAAGCGTGATAATCCATTCATAGGCACCGTCATTAATCTCAATAATTCTTTCCGATGCTTGCAATGGATTGCTGATCATCTCCGACGGAAGCATTTCTGGTTCCGCTGGATTCAATCTCGCATCAACAAGCAGCGGTGCAATTGTTGTTACCAAATGGGTTGCAACGGCGGTTGTCGCCGCAACCGCCTGAGTTTGAATACCACGTTTAGTTGGTAGCGATCTAAAGTTCTCCGCTTGCGCAATTAAATTAAGACCGCCACTTTCAATCGCATCCTTGAGGAGATCAAGGAATTCATCCTCATATTCCTCCCATCGAAATCCATCCTTGGTGTGGCTAACGTCGAATCCTTCGATGTGCAACTCGCCAAATATGCGCTGGAAGGGATAGCTATTTGCATGTTTGAAAACTTGGTGCGGACGGTAGGTATCATCATGACTACCTTCAATCAATCTCCCGCGTCGAAACAATGCGAAACCAGCAAGCGATGTGGACGCCTTCTCACGAATGGCGGCAAATCCGGTAACCCGCTGCCCTTGTCCAAAATCAAGATCTATAGACTTCGTCCATTCTACAGGCACAACACCAGTTCCGACTGCCGGCACTCCCTCTTCGACATAATGGACTGCGGTAAGAACTTTTGGCAATTGGTGCACAAGTACTTCACCGTTGAAGCGAAGCGTCAATAGGCCATTACGCATGAACACTCTGTATATACTGGCTAAGTGTGAGGTGTACTGTCAATAACGGACACTCATGTTTCAAGCTGCCTGCGATTGTTGATTGAAATTATTTGCAAACAAAGCAGGTGGAATATAGCCGAGGCGTGAGTGACGACGCTGGCGATTATAAAAG
>NZ_JBMPPI010000057.1:0-6993 GCF_049340245.1 Undibacterium sp. TC4M20W | reverse complement strand
TTGATCTCCCCTGTATCCCGTACCGGCGCTGAGCTTCTACATAGGTCATCTCGCCTTTTTCTACTTGCTCTACTACTGATAATTTAAAAGTCAGCGTGTAATCTCGCTGACTCCTGCGTATCCCTGTGTCCATCTCACTTTCCTTTCAGGCTCTAGAAAAGTGTCAACTTTAATCAGGACGGGTCATGTGCAATAAAAAAAGGAAGGCATTGCCTTCCTTTTTTAGTATCAAGAGCGAGGTGCTCAGGCTTTTTTCTCGTCGCGTAATTCGCGACGCAAAATCTTGCCCACATTAGTCTTAGGCAACTCGGTACGGAACTCGATGTACTTTGGTTTCTTGTAACCAGTGAATTGTTCCTTGCAATAATCCATGAGCTGATCGACTGTCAGTGCAGGATCTTTGCGCACGACAAACAATTTCACCGCTTCACCAGAATTTTCATCCGGCACACCAACGCAGGCACACTCCAGCACGCCTGGATGCATGACGATGACTTCTTCAATTTCATTAGGATAGACATTGAAACCAGATACCAGGATCATGTCTTTCTTGCGATCGACAATCTTGGTATAACCGCGTTCATCCATGATGCCAACGTCACCGGTTTTAAAGAAACCATCTGCCGTCATGACCTTGGCAGTTTCTTCAGGACGGTTCCAGTAACCAGCCATGACTTGCGGGCCACGGATGGCGATTTCACCGCGTTCACCCAAAGCAACCGGGTTGCCATCATCATCCAGGATGGCTATTTCTGTAGAAGGAATAGGCATGCCTATGGTGCCAGAAAATACCTTGGTATCAGCCGGGTTGGCAGTGGCAACAGGTGAAGTCTCGGACAAGCCATAGCCTTCGGCAATGGCGCAGCCAGTAGTTGCCAGCCATTTGTCGGCCACGGCTTTTTGCACAGCCATGCCACCACCACTGCATATCTCATAACCAGAAAAATCCAGTGCAGCAAAGCCTGAATTGTTCAGCAAGCCGTTATACAGGGTATTTACCGCAGGGAAAATATTCACTCTGTATTTACCCAGTTCCTTGATGAAGCCAGGAATATCACGCGGATTGGGTATCAACAAATTCAAGGCACCGATGCGGGTACCAAGCAGGCTGCAGACAGTCAGCGCAAAGATGTGGTACAGCGGCAAGGCACAAACGATGACTTTCTGTTCATCGGTGTGACCGGCCATGCTGGGTGACAGCCAGGCATCGTTTTGCAGGATGTTGGCAACGACATTTTTATGTGAGAGCGTCGCACCTTTGGAGACACCGGTAGTGCCGCCGGTATATTGCAGGAAGGCCACATCATCATGTGTAGTCGTCACAGGTGTGAAACGAGTACCTGCAGCCTCGGACATCACTTTATTGAAGCGGATAGCATTCGGCAAGGAAAATGCCGGTACCATTTTTTTGACATGGCGCACGACAAAATTGACGATAGTTCCTTTCAAACCGCCCAGCATTTCGCCCATATTGGCAACAACGATATGCTTGATTGCGGTTTTGCTGAGTACCTGTTCCAGTGTGGTGGCAAAGTTTTCGAGTATGAAAATGGCTTCTGCACCAGAGTCCTTGAGTTGATGCTCAAGCTCACGCGGGGTATATAGCGGGTTGACGTTAACCACGGTGTAACCGGCACGCAGAACCGCCGCCATGACAACAGGATATTGCAAGACATTTGGCATCATGATGGCAACGCGTGCGCCTTTTTTCAGGCCCTTGCTTTGCAACCAGCCGGCCAGTTGCCTGGACATGGTATCGAGCTGGCCATAGGTAATACGCTTGTCCATACAGGCATAGGCATCACGCGCAGCATACTTCTGAAATGACTCGTCCAGCATTTGCACCAGGGATTGATACTGGTTGATATCAATTTCTGCCGGTACACCTGCAGGATAGTTTTTCAGCCAAATTTTATCCATATCTTCTCCGTCTCCTGTGATTGTTGTTTTATGCCTTTGCCTTGCACATCTTGCTTTGCATATTTCATCACGCATCATCAAGCATAATTACGCAGCTCGCGATAATACAAAGACAAGTATGAAAGACATGGGTTTCCTAGTTTCGATGCTATCGGCTAAGTTCGGCTAAAGCAAGCGATTTAAAGCTTACTTGAAAGCATCCTCTAGGTGAATTCCGCAGTGCAACAAATTCGGTTTGAAATAATTTAGACTGTTTTTGATATGCAACAACACCTGCCCGTCACAAGTGTGACAGGCCGTTTTCCGGTTGTTTTTAAATGGTGATGAAGGTGCTGATGGTGATGAGGGTGGCTGATGGTGATGAGGTTAAATCAGGCTGCGGTAGTCGGTATGGCAGTTGGTGCTGGTATGCACTTTTCAACTTGCACCAGCAAATCATAGAAAGTGGGTCCACCGCCCATGTCCGTCAGACGCTGGCTGGTGACTTCGTTGGCATTCTTGTGGTCATCCGCAAGTTTTTTCCACCAGATCGACAAGCCCACCACCAGGCCCGGCCTGGCTTTGTCAGTGACGCGGGCAACTGCTTCAAAACTGCCCCTGTCATTGAATATCCTCAACTTGTCGCCCTGGACGATATGGCGGCTGCTGGCATCTTGCGGATGTATGTCCAGATGCGGTTCACCCTCGGTGTCACGCAGGCTTTGCACATTGACGAAGGTGGAATTCAAAAAATTGCGGGCAGGTGGAGATATCATGGCCAGCGGATAACGCGCTGCCAGCTCTGCATTCGATGCCGCCGATTCATAGGGAGCGATGTAAGCGGGCAAGGGGTCTAGCCCATCGCGCTTCATGGTCTCGCTATAAAACTCGCATTTACCGGATGGTGTACCAAAGCCGCCATTGGCAAACGGCGCGTCTGCCACCTTCAGTTTGGCCCAGCCGGTTTTCTTTAATGAAGACCAGTCGAAGTGTACGGCATGTGCATGATTTTTATTAAAGGCCATTGCGGCGATATCATCATCGCTGTCTGCAAAACAGGCATCTTCAAAACCCATGGCCCTGGCAATCAAACGGAAAATTTCGGTATTCGGTTTGGCTTCACCAAGCGGGGTAATCGCAGGATTATTCGCCATCATGTACAGATGGCCGTAGGTGCTATGAATGTCCGTGTGTTCCAGTTGCGTCGTTGCTGGCAATAATATGTCTGCATAGTCTGCAGTATCAGTCTGGAAGTGTTCCAGAACGACTGTAAACAGGTCTTCACGCGCAAAGGCTTGCGCCACTTTGGATGACTCAGGTGCGATGGCGACGGGGTTGGAGTTATAGACGATTACGGCACCGACTTTGGGGCCAAACTCTGCCGAGGCTTCACGCAATAAATCATCACCTATGGTGCTCATATTGATGGTGCGGCGAGGGAAACCTTCGGGGAATAAATCCGGTCTTTGCAAGGCTGCCGTATTTTTGGGGAAGGCATCTGACATCGACAATTGCGTGCCGCCAGCAGCATGACGCCAGGCACCTGTCAGCGCAGGCAGGCAGGCGATATTGCGCACTGACATGCCGCCACCATGCACCCTTTGCACGCCATAGTTCATGCGTATCATACTAGCTTCACCACGCTTACCGCATTCGCCATATTCTTTGGCGAGTTGAACGACTTCATCGGCGCTGATACCGCATACCTCAGCGACGCGCTCTGGTGTCCATTCTGCAACCCGTTCACGCAATTGTTCAAAGCCCAGGGTATGTTCTGCGATGTAATCATGATCGAGCAAGTCTTCACGTATTAGGACATGCATGAGACCGAGCGCCAGGGCAGAATCAGTACCCGGCAACAGGGCAATATGCTGATGGCATTTTTCAGCAGTCAGTGAACGGTAAGGATCAATCGCGATCAGCTTTGCACCATTGCGCTTGGCCTCTTGCACGCGCATCCAGAAATGCAAATTAGAGGCTATAGGATTGCCGCCCCACATGATAATCAGTTTGGCATTCTGGGTATGTTCTATGTCAGCGCCCTGCCGCGTACCTACCGTATATTTATAGCCAACACCACCTGCTGTCGCACATATCGTGCGGTCCAAAAATGAAGCACCAATCTTGTTGAAGAAGCGCATTGCTATGCTCTCGCCCTGCACCAGGCCCATGGTGCCAGCATAACTATAGGGCAGAATGGACAGAGGATTGCTGGCAGCCAGTGGCTTGAGTTTTTCTGCAATGGTCGCAATCGCTTCTTCCCAGGTTATGCGGACAAACTTGCCCTCACCTTTTTTGCCTATGCGTTTTTGTGGATAAAGCAGACGGTCAGCATGGTAAGTGCGTTCTGTATAACGCGATACCTTGGTGCACAATACACCTGCCGTTGTTGGATGTGCAGGGTCGCCTTTTACTGACGTGGCGACGCCGTTTTCTACAGTCACATGCAGGGCACATGTATCGGGGCAATCATGTGGGCATACGGCTTTGACGATATTGCTGCTCATAGTAATCCTGGTTCAATTATTTACTTACTACTGTGTTGCTTCTTCACTTAGTACTGCATCAAGCATTGCGTCCGTCTATTGCACCTATCTTATTCCAGAGTCTGTTATGGCTACCGATACACAAATGCTGTTTTTCTGCGCATCAGCAAAGATTCATTCCTACTCTGGCAATATATCCTGCTTGTCACTCAAGCGCTTACCCGGATTCTTATGTTCCAGTGCCAGCAAAGCTGCAGAATGATCAGCATGCGGATAAACGGGCAGCAAGCTGCGATAGACATCCGTCACCAGTTTGGTGATCGGCAAATCAACGCCCGCATGCTGTGCAGCGATCAGGATATTTTCCATATCCTTGGCCTGGCTTTTGACCTGCCCACCAGGCATGAAAGTTCTGTCCAGCATGCGCTGACCATGCACTTCCAGTATACGACTCTCGGCAAATCCACCTCGCAATGCCTGGCGAACCGCTGCGGGATCGGCACCACCTGCCTGTGCCAGCAATAAAGCCTCGGCCACGATATTAATTGTTGCACCAACTATCAGTTGATTACAGAGTTTGGCTAGTTGCCCTGTACCTGGGCCACCCACGCGTTGTGGCTTGCCCATGGCAGACAATACCTGTACCGCCTCTGGATAAACTGCTTCATCTGCACCCGCCATGATGGCCAGGCTGCCCGCTTCCGCACCAATGACACCGCCAGAAACCGGCGCATCAATAAAATGCACACCCTGTGTTTGCAGCAAGGTATGCAACGCCTGTGCCTGCGATTGCTGTATGGAACTCATATCGATGACGATACTCCCAGCGCGCAAGGCTGGCAGGATTTGTGCGATCACACCTGTCACAGCGCCGCCATCTTCCAGCATGGTAATCACGATATCCGCATGGGATTGCTGGACTGCCAGCAAGGCCGTTTCGGCCACGATACCGCCATCTGCTGTGAGCGCTTCTGCTTTTGCGCGGGTACGGTTCCATACTGTCACTGGATACCCTGCAAGTAACAAGCGGCGCGCCATGGGCTTACCCATTAAACCAGTGCCCAGAAAAGCGATATTTGTTTCAGATACTGTCTTCACACTGATCCTTTAATGCGGATATGATGGTCGGAACTTAATTGTAAACGCTAGCTCTTAGCAGCGCATTGCAAGACATTGCTACAATAGGGGCTGCGGTTTTATATTAGTGTCCCATTGATTCCTTATTTTCACCTGAAAGCCCTTTTTATGCGCCTGCGTATCTCATCTTTAATTGCCGTTGCCGTCACTGCCATGTGCGCCAGTTCATCCGTATTCGCCATTGATACTGTTTCTCTGGAATTTGCCACTGGAAATAAAACCAAGATGCTGCGCCTTGGCTTGCAATCCGCCTGGTCCAACCAATGGTTTTCCTCCAATGGCACACACGTCGGCGGCTACTGGGACTATACCCTTGCGCAATGGCGTGGCAGTAATTTCGAAGGCAAGGGCGGCACACAGAATTTGGCAGATATAGGCGTTACTCCCGTCTTCCGCTTTCAAAATGATAGCAAAAAAGGTGTCTATGGCGAAGCCGGCATAGGCTTGCACATGCTGTCAGAAATCTATGACAACAACAGCCGCCATTTTTCGACCAACTTCCAGTTCGGTGACCATATCGGCGTCGGTTATGTCACCAAAGACGGCTGGGATTTGAGCTTCAAGATCCAGCATTATTCAAATGGTGGCGTTAAACATCCAAATCCTGGTGTGAATTTTGCGGTGTTGAAGGCTGGGTACGCATTCTAAGTAACTATACGCAATTTGCATTTGCTAAATAAAAAGGAGCGTAAGCTCCTTTTTTATTGTCTATAAGTTCGTGATTCATGTCCGGTATGAGTAACCAGCATGGTCATGCGAATCCTCTTCATCTCCGACATCATCAGTCGTATCAGGACTAAGGCTTGTTTTTCTGCACATACTTTATTAGCTCATAAGCGAACATCCCTCCTAATCCACGAAAGCCGCTGGAACACCAGCCCGGTAGCCTCCTGCCTGCGCAGGAGCGACGATATTAAGTTTTCACGTTGAAATACGCGCATGCGGACGCAAAGATTTGAGCGACAGCTTCAACAATGATAGTGATTCTGGCAGCCAGTCGCATAGGTTGCAAGAGCGTTGCTCTCAAATTCGTCGCTCCAGCGCAGGCTGGAGCCCAGTGTCGTTCGCTGGTGAGCCGTGCCGGTAATCAAGAGAGAGAATAAGTGATCAGCCGGTGGTGCGCACGGCGCACCCTACTGCGTCAGGGGAGCTATATAGTCCCAAGAATGAAATAAAAAAGCAAAGACACAGAGTAGAAGTAGAGATTTCTCTTCATTTTCTGCTGTTCTTGCCTTCCTCTGTGAAGCTCTGTGTCTCGGTACCTCTGTGTTGAGGGGTCTTGACGTAGTTTTTGATTCTTTTGATGCTTGTTACTGCGTAGTTACTGGTCGGCGTATTTTCGTCCGCACAAAAGCAAAACCCCCACTCAATTAAATGAGCGGGGGTATGCGGAATAAAAGCCTGACGATAACCTACTTTCACACTGGTTGCAGCACTATCATTGGCGCGTAATCGTTTCACGGTCCTGTTC
>NZ_JBMPPI010000056.1:0-9084 GCF_049340245.1 Undibacterium sp. TC4M20W | reverse complement strand
ACTTTGATACTCTTTCATCTTGAAACTCCTTCTTTTGGTAGAGATAGAAGTTTCAAACCGACCGCCGTATAGGTCAAACCTTGAGGAGTCCCCCGGCAGAGCCGGGGGATTACCTTATTTATTTAGCGGAAGCGAAGCTGGTCGTATCATGAACAAATAAATACAGGTAAAAATGAAGAGGAAAAATGCATCTTGATTTAATGAGAGACCCGGCAAAAAAATTTCCAGTAACAGACCGTAAGCTGGAAATTACCACACTAAGAATATGGCACTGCAAATACTCGACACTTGAATCCTTGGCTGAATTTCAGAATCTCGAAGAATTGGCGATTGCATCATTTCCTGATCATTCCCTGAGTGTTTTGAAGTCATTACCCAAACTCCGGTATTTAAGTATTTTGCATCTGCCGAAGATATCTAGTATTGAAGATCTGGCCGGACTTGAACGCATTGAATGCCTGTCTTTAGCTACGTCGCCTGGCTGGGATGCAGCGCGGAAATTTTCGCTGATTGAATCACTGCACCCAATCGCGAAGTTATCATTCCTACGGCATCTTGAATTATTTGGAGTCTGTACTGCAGATAAATCCCTGGTGGAGATTGGGCATTGCAAAGGTCTGGCAAGCGCACGGTTTTCACAATATCCACTGGCTGAGGTGCAACGATTTTACCGAGCGACCGGGGTGACGGATTCATATAATCCTGCTCCCTCGTTTTTGAAGGAATGATGTTTGAATCTAGTTTTAGATGATTATTTTTTGAATGATATTCTGAGCAGAATAATCAGTTTTTCCAAGACATCTGTTTGACATGGCGGCGGGATTTTACTCAGATTCTTGAGATTGCGGTTTAGGCCCAAGCTTTTGCCATTTCTGATCTTACGTCTTGATTGCGATCAGCGGTGCGCAAAGAAAAAACGGTGCGTTAAAACGCACCCTACAAATTGCAATGCAGTGCGCAGCATCAAGATAGACTGTGACAGCGCGAATGTTGGAAGATCGCTCATTGCCCCTCCCTTTTGATGGAGGGGGCAATGGGAAATCAATATCTAGAAACTATGCTCAAGCGCCGGGAAAGATTGATCTTTCACTGCCGCCACATACGCCTGTACCGCCGCATCAATACTGGTCTGGCCTTCCATGAAGTTTTTCACGAAGCGGGCTTTGCGACCTGGGAATACGCCCAGCAGGTCGTGCATAACAAGTACCTGGCCTGAGCAATCGACGCCTGCGCCTATGCCTATGGTGGGGATGTGCAATGATTCTGTGACTTCCTTGCCGAGGCTGGCGGGTATGGCTTCCAGCACCAGTAGCGTTGCACCGGCTTCCTGTACGGCCAACGCTTCGGCTTTGAGCAGATTGGCGGAGGCATCGGTCTTGCCTTGTACCTTGTAGCCACCTAACTGATGTACGGATTGCGGTGTCAGGCCCAGGTGGGCGCAGACAGGTATCGCGCGTTCGGTCAGGAACTTGATGGTCGGTGCCAGCCAGTGGCCGCCTTCTAGCTTGACCATCTGTGCGCCCGCCTGCATCAGTTGCACAGCGGCGTTGAATGCGGCTTCCGGTGTCGCATACGTGCCAAAGGGCATGTCGGCCACGACCAGTGCCTTCTGGTTACCGCGTGCTACTGCCGCAGTGTGATAGGCCACATCTTGCAATGTCACTGGCAGGGTGGAGTCATGTCCCTGGCATACCATGCCCAGGGAATCACCGATGAGCAAAATCTCTACGCCGCAACGGTCCATGAGGGAAGCGAAGCTGGCATCGTAGGCGGTGAGCATGGTGATTTTTTCACCTTTCTCACGCATTGCGATCAAGCCAGGAATGCTTACTGCTTTACGGTCTTGCAAATATTCAGCCATTCTTTTTCTCCAGAGGTGATGCTGTCATTGGGTTTTTGTTTGACAGCGATTTTGTCTCCACCTACATCCTCAACTTTATTTTTTTGTATTTTTAAGCTTGTCTTGTGTTTAATTTATTTGTGGCAGTAGCTTAGGCAGCACTTACTAACTTCTGAAGATGAAATAAACCGCTCCAACCAGACACAAGCCCGCCCATACATAATCAAGCTTGAACGGTTGCCCCATGTAAAGCATGGCAAAGGGCACGAAGACGATCAAGGTCAGGGCTTCCTGTAATATCTTCAACTGTGCCAGGCTGTACGCAGTGTAGCCTATTCTGTTGGCGGGCACCTGCAGCAGGTATTCGAACAGGGCGATGCCCCAGCTGATAAAGGCAGCTACCCACCAGGCTTTGCTGGACAGGCTTTTCAGATGGCCGTACCAGGCTACCGTCATGAAGACGTTGGAGAGTATTAACAAACCTGTGGTTTGTACAATGATGGGAATTTGCATGGGGCCTCGCTTATCGCCTGGTCAGGCGCTCAGGTAATGGGTAATTCTTGTATGCGTTGCTCAGCCACCGCAGCGACATAATCTTGCGCGCGGCCTTTGCCGGGGATGCTGATATCGGCAGACAGTTGCAGCAGGGGCAGCAGCACAAAGGCGCGTTCTGTCATGCGTGGATGGGGGACTTGCAGGTCTGCGGTATTGATTTCTTCATCGCCATACAAGAGCAAATCCAGGTCCAGAGTGCGTGGGGCATTGCGGTAGGGGCGCTCGCGGCCATGCGCGAGTTCTATGGCTTGCAGGTGTTGCAGAACGTCGGTGGCACTCAGGCTGGTCGAGAGTTCTGCGACTGCATTGACATAATCGTCACCGCTAGAATCGATGGGCGCACTGCCAAACAGGGCAGACCGCGCCACGAGTGTGGTGTCTGGCAATTTTGCCAGCGCATCTATGGCTTTGCTGACGCTGGCCCTGGCATCACCAAGATTGGCACCTATGCCTATGAAAACCTGCAAATTCACTCGTACACTCATTCGGCTGCTGCGGCTGCCTTGCGTGGGGCACGGCGGCGGGGTTTGCGTTTTTTGGGGCCAGCTTCGGCTGCTTTGGGTTTTGTGTTTATCAGGCGGTCACGTTCTACGCTGTCGCCTTCCATGAAATCTGTCCACCATTCACCGATCTCTTCATCGATTTCACCGGAGGCACAACGCAGCAGCAAGAAGTCGTAACCAGCTCGCAGGCGCGGGTGCTCCAGCATCTTGTACGGGGTCTTGCCTACGCGCTTGTCAAAACGTGGCTGCATGGCCCAGATATCGCGCATGTCCGAGCCTATCTTGCGCTGTATTGCCAGGGCGTCAGTCTGGGTGTTCAATACATCATCGGCAGCGAGGTGCAGGGCAGGGATGGGGAATTCACCGGCGGCCTTATAGGCTTCCCATTTCTCGACGACCTGGTGCCACAGCAGTGAGGCGAACAAGAAGCCCGGTGAGACGCCTTTGCCCTGTTGCACGCGTTCATCAGTATTGGCCAGCGCCAGGGTGACGAATTTTTCACCGAGTGGTTGTTCCAGCACTACGTCCAGCAGGGGCATCAGGCCATGGTGCAGGCCTTCTTTGCGCAATTGCTGCAGGCATGCCATGGCATGGCCGCTGGTCAGCAGTTTCAGTGTTTCATCAAAGACGCGCGCGGCGGGCACATTGTTGATTAGCGGAGCCATCACGGCGATAGGGGCGCGGGTGGAGGCGTCTATCGTGAAGTTCAGTTTTGCAGCAAAGCGCACCACGCGCAGCATGCGCACCGGGTCTTCGCGGTAACGGGCTTCTGGCACGCCTATGATGCGCAGGGTTTTCTTTTTGATGTCTTTCATGCCGCCGTGATAATCGAGCACGGTTTGTGTGGCAGGGTCGTAATACATGGCATTCACGGTGAAGTCGCGACGGGCGGCATCTTCATGCTGTTCACCAAAGGTATTGTCGCGCAAGACACGACCATGTTCGTCCTTGGGTGCGCCATCGGTGGCGGCACCGCGGAAGGTAGTGACTTCCAGCAAATCCTGGCCAAACATCACGTGCACTATCTGGAAGCGGCGGCCTATGATAAAGGCGCGGCGGAACAGGCGCTTGACTTGTTCAGGCGTGGCATTGGTGGCAATGTCAAAGTCCTTGGGTTTGACACCAGTCAGCAAGTCGCGCACGGCGCCGCCAACCACGAAGGCTTTAAAGCCATTCTCTTGCAGGGTCTGGGTGATGCGTACGGCATTCGCAGACACCAGTTGCGGGTCTATGCCATGGTCTTTAGGACCCAGCACAGTTGGCTTTTGGTTGGCGCTGGCGACATCGCTCTTGTTTTTTACGCCCAGTATTTTGCGAATAAATTTCTTGATCATTGCTTGTCAAACAGGTGAAGTTGAGGCCAACCTTTTGCCAGTGCATGGGCACTTAATTTGGCATTGGGATTGGTTGCGACAGGATGGCTGACGCGTTCCAACAGCGGGATATCGTTTTGCGAATCGCTGTAAAAATAACTATGGGTAAAGTCGCTGAGTTGCCTTAGTTGTGTAACTTCTTGCTTTAACAGCCAGTCTTGCAGATGCACTACCTTGCCCGCGCCTGAACTGGGCACGCCCAGCAGCTTGCCGGTGATATTGCCATTGGCATCAAGCTCGGGTTCTGCCGCCATTAAGTGTTCTACGCCCAGCGCAATCGCAATGGGGGCAGTCACAAAACGGTTGGTGGCGGTGATGATGGCGATCAGGTCGCCCTGATCCTGATGCTTCTTGATTAAATCATAAGCCGCTGGCAACAAGGCAGGCTGTATGACTTCCTGCATGAATTGCTGATGCAAGTCATCCAGTTCGGTACGCGGGAATTGCGCCAGTGTACCAAGGGCAAATTCCAGGTACTCAACCGGGTCCAGCGTGCCAGCCTGGTATTGTGCAAAAAACTCTGCATTGCGGCGGGCAAATTCGTCGGCATCAACAGCACCAACGCGGCACAGGAACTGGCCCCATTCAAAATCAGAATCGATGGGGATCAGGGTGTGGTCAAGATCAAATAAGGCGATATTGCGCATGCTATTCTGTCGTATTGTCAGGGTCCTGCTGTTGCTGCAACATCAGTTCGCGCAGCAGAGGCAGGGTGATAGGGCGTTTGGTGACCAGTGAGTAATGGTCCAGCTGGTCGAGGATATTGCTCAGCGTACTCATGTCGCGGCGGTAATGGGTAATCAGATAGGGTAACACGCCGGGGGATATCTGTATGCCGCGCGCCTGGGCCGCTTTTTCCAGGGCGGCTATCTTGTCTTCGTCAGTCAGGCCATGCACTTGGTAGATCAGGCCCCAGCCAAAACGGGTGCGCAAGTCGTCACGTACATTCAAAATCATCGGTGGGCGGTTGCCTGCACCGATCAAAAAACCACCACGGGCACGTGCTTCATTGAACAGATTAAAGGCGGCAATCTGGTTCAGTGGCGACAACTGGTCGCAATCGTCAAGCAGGTAGAGGCTGACTCCCTCAGTAAAGTCAAAGGCAGATTCTGGCGCATCAGCCGGGATATAGCGGGCAGTGGCGTCTGCTGCCAGTGCATGCAGTAAATGCGTCTTGCCAGCCCCTGGCTCACCCCAGATATACACAGAGCGCTCGCCATACTGACTGGTAATGCGCTGGTCAAACATGCCCAGCAATTGCGCCAGCTCAGCATTTTGCCCCACCACAAAGGTGGCGAGGGACGGCAACTTTTGCGCGTCCAGGTCGAGTAATAATTGCCTCATGTCTGGCTATAAAAAGGACTGTTCAGGTAAGACGTGCGTATATGTTTGACGGCGACCGAGATTACGGCGGATGCTGGCAGCGCAATCAGGATGCCGATAAAACCAAACAACTCCCCGAATGCCATCAAGGCAAAAATCACCGTCAACGGGTGCAGGCCTATACGCTCGCCCACCAGGCGTGGTGTAAGGTAAAACGATTCTACAACCTGGCCTATGCCATAGATGATGGCAACCGACATCAGGCCACTAAATCCATCAAATTGCAGAATAGCACCAATCACTGCCAATACCAGTCCCAATCCAAAACCCAGATAAGGAATGAACACCAAAAAGCCAGTGATAATGCCCACTGGCAAAGCCAGGTCAAAGCGGGCAATGCTCAGTGCCACCGAGTAATAGACAGCCAGCACGATCATCACCAGGATTTGCCCGCGCAGATATTGCGCGAGGATATCATCGACCTCTTCCACAGCATTGGCCACGTTATGGACAAAGCGGCGCGGGATAAAGTGGCTCAGGCGCTTGATCAGTGAATGCCAGTCCATCAACAGATAAAACAAGACGATAGGGATCAGCAACAAATTGGCAACCATGCCCAGAACGGCAGTGCCACCCACACGCACAGAATTGAGCACGGCCTTGCCTATGGCTTCGCCACTGGTCGATATTTGCTCCGTTAGCAAAGACTTGATGCCATTACTGTCGAGACGTACCTTGATGCCAAATTCATTTAGCAAGGGCGACAGCATTTCATCAAGCTTATCAAAGAAGCGCGGGATCTGATCTTGTAATTGCGGCAATTCTTTTTGCAAGATAGGGATCATGATCAGTAACATCGCCAACACGGAAGCTATCAAAATCACAATAACCAGAGTGGCGGCAACCGAGCGCGGCAGGCCAAATCGCTTGATACGCAGGGCGCACAGTTTATCTACCCAGGGTGTCAGCACATAAGCCAATATACCAGCGACGATAAAAGGCATCAGCACCGGGCCCAGCAGCGACAGCAAGCTCAGTAGCCCAATTGCCACGGCCAGCCACAGCATGGATTGTTTTTGCTCCGACGTAAAAGAAAATGGCATGTTTTTGGCTAAATAGTAGTCAAGAAGTTATCGAATTTGCTGCCTGGCCCAAAATACAGCGTATTTGCGGTCAATATACGCGGTCAATTTGTTAAAATAGCGTTTTTGCCGGACTTTTCTGGCAATTCCTCTATTTTACCGCCTCCTGCCCCTATTGCCGAATATCATGAGCACTTCTACCCCTGTTTCTCTCTCTTACGCCGACGCTGGTGTCGATATGGTTGCCGGCGATGCGCTGGTTGATGCCATCAAACCCTTTGCCAAACGCACCATGCGTGAAGGTGTCATGGCTGGCATAGGCGGTTTTGGCGCCATGTTTGAAGTCAGTAAAAAATACAAGGAACCAGTATTGGTTTCCGGTACTGACGGCGTCGGCACCAAGCTGAAACTGGCTTTCCACCTCAACAAACACGACACCGTCGGTATCGACCTAGTGGCGATGAGTGTCAATGACATCCTGGTACAAGGTGCAGAGCCTTTGTTCTTCCTCGACTATTTTGCCTGCGGCAAGCTGGATGTTGCTACGGCAACTGATGTCATCAAGGGCGTGGCCTTTGGTTGCGAACAGGCTGGTTGCGCATTAATCGGCGGCGAAACCGCTGAAATGCCATCCATGTACCCTGACGGTGAATACGATCTGGCTGGTTTTGCAGTCGGCGCGGTAGAAAAATCCAAAATCATTGATGGCAGCAAGATACAACCGGGCGACGTCATTCTCGGCCTGGCCTCTTCCGGCATCCACTCCAATGGTTTTTCACTGGTGCGCAAGATCATTGAAGTCGCCAAGCCAGACCTGAATGCTGATTTCCATGGCCGTAGCCTCGGTGACGCCCTGATGGCACCAACCCGTATTTACGTCAAACCTTTGCTGGCATTGATGGAAACCCTGGAAGTCAAGGGCATGGCCCACATCACCGGTGGCGGCCTGGTAGAAAACGTCCCACGCGTACTCGGCGACAAACTGACTGCTGTCCTGCATAAAGACGCATGGACATTGCCACCCCTGTTCACCTGGCTGCAACAACACGGCGGCGTGGCTGATGCAGAAATGCACCGCGTCTTCAACTGCGGCATAGGCATGGTCGTCATCGTTGCGGCCGAGCTGGCTGATACAGCCCTGGCACAACTGACTGCTGCTGGTGAGTCTGTCTATAAGATTGGTGAAATCCGTGCCCGTGAAGGTGATGAGCATCAGACTATCGTTGTTTGATGGCGTGATAGCAAGTATTGATAACGGGGCCGTGAAGGCCCCGTTTTTGTTTACCTAAAAGACGAAACTCGGCAAACCTAGTAATCTTGTCCTATACTGTTGAAATAACTGTCAATACAAATGTAAATACAAAATAAGCACAACTATATTTACGGGTGAATGATGCGTTTTGAATGGGATGAAAACAAAAATCAAATCAATATCCGCAAGCACGGCATAGACTTTAGTGATGCGACTGATATTTTCAAGCATCCCATGCTGACGCTTTTCGATGGTCGTGAAGATTATGGTGAAGATCGCTGGATTGCCCTGGGATGGATTCGCAGCATGATAGGCGTTGTGGTTTATGTGGAAAGGGAGGGAGATGTTATTCGCATTATCTCTGCCCGTAAGGCAACAAAAAATGAGGTGAAACGCTATGAGCAAAGCATCTAAAACAGACTGGAAACGCCTGGCTGGGATGAAAGATAAAGAGATTGATACCAGCGATATTGCTGAGTTAGGAGATGACTTCTTCCAGCGTGCAGAATTGCGCGCACCCGCCAAGCAGGCTGTGACTATCCGCCTCGATAGTGATGTGCTGGAGTGGTTCAAGGAACAAGGCCAGGGTTACCAGACACGCATCAATCAGTTATTGCGCGTGTACATGGAGGCCAAGCAGCAGAAGCCCCGTTGAGCCTTTATGTCAGGCGTGGGCTGGTAAGTTGCAATATCAAATAAAATTTGAGCGAGGCAGGCTCTAGCCTACCGAATATGAGTAGCTGCGTCATATTTCATTTGAAACTGTCAGAAATTAAAAAAATGAAACAGTCTGAATTTGAACTATATGTAAAGTCAAACCTGGATATCCTTCAGGGAGTGCATCCAGAATTGGATTCGAATCTCGATAAATACGAGAGCGAGCTTGGATTTCTTCTTCCTGCATCAATGAGATGACTTTTATCGGTGTATGGTTATTCTATGGCCTGCGGGATCGAAAATCTGGAAGATTCAGTGAAGCAAACATTGGATTGTCGCAAAAATATATCGTTACCACACAATATCTTGCTAATTAATTAGGACTTACGCAAAACGCATAGAAATAGAAGGATTTCTGAGTTGCTGACATAAGTAATGGTCCAAAAGGCCGTGTTTAATGCGATAAGCGGTTTGTTTGGTAGTTCTGGCAATGTCGGTG
>NZ_JBMPPI010000055.1:0-9573 GCF_049340245.1 Undibacterium sp. TC4M20W | reverse complement strand
AGGAAGATGAGCGTTACGACCAAATGAAATTGGGACTGTAGCCGCCTTTAGGCGGATCAAGGGTTACCAGCGCCTTTGAGGCGCCCCAGCAATAAACCTCCGGCTTTGCCGGAGGTAATTTAATTATCACATTCGGGTTTTCTTCATAAGCAATAAGAAATTCTTCCAGCCCATCAAATATTTTAATCGGTGATGGGGCATGATTGAAATAATCGATATAAACAGATGACCGGGCATCTGTTTCGTATTTCAAACGATATGCCCAACTATCAATTAAATGATCTGAAAATAATATCCCGTAAGGGGAAGTTTCGGTATTTCTCTCAAGAATCTCAGTTAATGGCCATAGACGCCAGAAGGCATCGTTATCCATAACTTCCAAGCCACCGACCATGGAGTAAAGCTCGCTCACATCTGAAGTTGGCTTACAAGCAAGGCGGGCAAATACTGCTGTGATTTCTGTTTTTGAGTTTCCTGGCCTCACACCGCGGTGCTGAGTTTTCCAGCGAGGAATAAGTTTTTTTACTATTTGCATCTCATCCTTATTTCATGACGGAAAAACATACGTGTGTACTGCATTTCTCAAAATAGCCCTGTGCATTTAAACAGGGGCAATTTTTTCAGCTGCTGTGATTTAGCTTAGTGTAGCCTAAACCTTAACAAAATATCTTTGCATCATCGCCTCCTTTAAAACAGGATAAAACCAAAAACAACAAAAAAACCACGCTACGGTTAGCCACAATGTTATCTGGCACGTTTCTTGATATGCTGTATTGGAACCGTAACCACGAGACTAGAACATGGCCAAGTTTTTCAATGAAATGCATGCCTATGATGGCGCCGCATCTGATGGCGCGGGCGGAGAATTGACGCGGGAACATTACCGTGAGTTTTGCAACTGGCTGGCACAACAGCCTGCCGAACGATTGAAACGCAAGCGGGCCGAGGCGGACCTGAGCTTTCGGCGGGTGGGTATTACCTTTGCTGTGTATGGTGACGATGCGGGTACTGAGAGGCTGATCCCGTTTGACATCATCCCGCGCATTATCCATGCGGGTGAATGGGCACAGTTGCAAAAGGGCCTGGCGCAGCGGGTGCAGGCGCTGAATATGTTTATCCATGATATTTATCACGACCAGAATATCATCAAGGCGGGCATCATCCCTGCCGAGCAAATCTATAAAAATGCCCAATATCGCCCTGAAATGCAGGGTATTTCTGTCGCTTCTGACATTTATGCCCATATTGCGGGTGTGGATATTGTGCGTGCTGGCGAAGGTGAATTCTACGTACTGGAAGACAATTTGCGGGTGCCGTCTGGCGTGTCTTACATGCTGGAAGACCGCAAGATGATGATGCGGCTATTTCCGGAACTGTTTGCGCGCAACAAGATAGCACCGGTTGATCATTATCCTGACATGTTGCTGGATAACCTGCGCTCTGTCGCGCCCATGGGTGTCGATAACCCTACCGTGGTGGTCATGACACCGGGCATGTATAACTCGGCTTATTTTGAGCATGCCTTCCTGGCTCAGCAGATGGGTGTTGAGCTGGTAGAAGGCAAGGATTTGTTTGTCAATGATAATGCGGTCTTCATGCGTACCACGCGTGGGCCAAAGCGGGTGGATGTGATTTACCGACGTATTGATGATGATTTTCTTGATCCGCTGGCTTTCCGGCCTGATTCTTCATTAGGTGTGCCGGGCTTGCTGTCGGTGTATCGTGCTGGCCGAGTAACGCTGGCGAATGCGATAGGCACGGGCGTTGCGGATGATAAATCGATTTACCCATTCGTGCCGGACATGGTCAGGTTTTACCTGACGGAAGAACCTATCTTGAATAACGTGCCAACTTACCAGTGCCGCAAACCAGACGACCTGTCTTATACCTTGGCAAATCTGGGTGACCTGGTGGTCAAGGAAGTACATGGTGCAGGTGGTTACGGCATGCTGGTGGGACCAGCTTCAACCAAGGCGCAGATAGAAGATTTTCGTCAGCGTTTGCTGGCAAAGCCTGATGGTTATATAGCCCAGCCTACACTGGCATTGTCGGCCTGCCCTACCTTTGTTGAAAGCGGCATTGCCCCGCGCCATATTGATTTGCGCCCCTTTGTCTTGTCTGGCAAAACCATCTCCATGGTGCCTGGCGGCTTGACGCGGGTGGCCTTGCAGGAGGGCTCGCTGGTGGTCAACTCCTCACAAGGTGGTGGGACCAAAGATACCTGGATACTTGAAAATTAAATCAGTAGGACGTACGCAAAACCGCCCCAGCTGCGTTGCAGCGCCTAGCCGTACTAAAGTACTGTCTTCGTCGCTACGCCTTGCTGGGACAATTTTGCGTAAGTCCTAAAAAAAATTTAAGTTGGGAGAAAATACATGCTGAGCCGTACCGCTGATCATTTGTTCTGGATGGCGCGCTATACCGAGCGCGCTGAAAATACTGCCCGTATGCTGGATGTGAATATCCAGACTTCGATGTTGCCACAGTCTGCTGAAGATGCTGAGCGTGGCTGGCGTGCCATGCTGGGTATCTCTGAATTGCAGTCTGCATTTGACCATCAATATGGTTTGCTGACCAAGAAGGATGTGCTGGACTTTATGGTCAGGGACCCGATGAACCCTTCGTCCATTGCGTCCTGTCTGAAGGAAGCGCGTGAGAATGCCCGCGCTGTGCGCGGTACGCTGACGACCGAAGTATGGGAAACCCAAAATGCCACCTGGCTGGATATGCAGGACAGGCTGTCGGACACAATACTGGAAAACGACCCCAGCCAGTTTTTTGAATGGGTCAAGTACCGCTCTCATCTGTCGCGTGGCGTGACACTGGGCACCATGCTCAAGGATGAGGCGGTGCATTTCATCCGCCTGGGTACTTTCATAGAACGCGCCGACAATACAGCGAGGATACTGGATGTGAAGTTTCACGGCGCCAAGGAAAGCGGGCGCGGCAATGACAGCCTGCAAAGGGATTTCTATTATTGGGCAGCGCTACTGCGCTCAGTATCCGGTTTTGAAATTTACCGCAAGGTCTATCGGGATGTGATTACGCCTGAGCGGGTGGCAGAATTGCTGATGCTGCGTGGTGACATGCCGCGCTCTCTGCTGGCCTGCATGGATGAAGTCGTCGCCAACCTCAGGGAAGTACGTAATGACGTATCAGCAGACACCGAACGTTTTGCTGGTAAGCTGCATGCAGAATTGCAATTTGCCCGCATCGAAGAGATATTGGCAGAAGGTTTGCATGACAACCTGACGCGTTTCCTGGAAAACATTTTTGATCTGGGTAACCGCGTCAGCCGCGATTTCCTGGTGCCGCTGGCGGCTTGAGAAAAATATCATGCAACTTTTTATACGTCACGAGACCATCTACCGTTATTCGGCCCCGGTGACCTACACCATACAGCAATTGCGCCTGACACCACGTGCCGAGCTGCACCAGCATGCGATTTCCTGGCAGATCAAAACGGCCGGGCAACGCCATGCCTACATTGATGCTTACGGTAATCCTTCGCATACGCTGACCATCACTGGCCAGCATCATGAGGTTGCCATCATCGCCGAGGGAGTGGTTGAACTGAGCACGCCTTATCAGGGACGCATCACCGACCCGGATACTTTTTCGCCCCTGGTATTTACCGTGCCGACACGGCTGACAGAACCCGTGCCAGCCATCATGGACTTTGCGCAGAAGCACTTGCCAGACAGCGGCAAGACCAGCACAGCTGCACTATTAAATCTGGCAGCGCACATCCGTGGTGCAGTCGAGTACCAGACTGGTGCAACCATCGTCACAACCAGTGCCAGCGATGCCCTGTT
This sequence comes from Undibacterium sp. TC4M20W, assembly GCF_049340245.1. Lineage (NCBI taxonomy): Bacteria > Pseudomonadati > Pseudomonadota > Betaproteobacteria > Burkholderiales > Oxalobacteraceae > Undibacterium > Undibacterium sp. TC4M20W. The sequence goes on along the minus strand of NZ_JBMPPI010000055.1, from coordinate 5,758 downwards.
GCTGGGCCGTGGCGTCTGCCAGGACCACGCCCACATCATGCTGGCCTGCTGCCATGCCCGTGGCATACCGGCCCGCTATGTGTCTGGTTATATTGATCCGGAATCCACTGGCCATGCTGACAGCCATGCCTGGGTTGATGTCTGGGTAGAAGACGCCGACTACAGCGGCTGGGTCAGCGTGGATGCCACGCATGCCGTTTTGATGACAGACTCTTATTGCCGCCTGGCCATAGGGCGCGATTATGATTCAGCAGCGCCGGTACGCGGCGTGCGCCGTGGTGGCGGACTGGAAACCCTGAGTGTGACGGTGCAGGTAACGCCACGATAATGCATGAATACGTCCATGCATACGATCATGAATATGTCCATGAATTGACCACGAATTGTCCACAAATTGTCGAAGAATACAGCCCTGGTCAATTGTTACAGGCATTGCATACAAATGTGACAAGCGTATTTCAATGCTCCGGTTTCGGGTAGAATTCTAGTTTCTATGGATCAAAACTCTGCACTATGACTTACTGTATTGGCATGCGCCTGGACGCCGGGCTGGTGTTTCTCTCCGACTCACGCACCAATGCAGGCGTGGATCAGGTAGGCACCTTCCGCAAGATGTCGGTGTTTGAAAACCCTGGCGACCGCACCATGGTGCTGATGACAGCTGGTAACTTGTCGATTTCACAATCGATACGTCAACTGGTATCTGATCATGTGGATGCCAATGGCAACAGTATCTGGACTGCGACGAATATGTATGAGGCAGCCCGCATACTCGGTGAGGCGGTACGCACCGTGTATCACCGTGACGCCAAGTCCTTGTCTGAGTTTGGCATCGATTTTAATGTTAGCCTGATTTTTGGTGGCCAGATCAAGGGCGAGCGTTGCCGTTTGTTCCAGATTTATTCTGCCGGTAATTTCATCGAATCACATAATGAAAACACTTACTTCCAGATTGGTGAAGCGAAGTATGGCAAACCCATTATAGACCGCGTAGTCACCCCAGCGACACCGCTTGATGAGGCCGCCAAATGTGCGTTGATCTCGATGGACTCTACCCTGCGTTCCAACGTGTCTGTTGGTTTGCCGCTGGATTTGCTGGTGTATGAAGACAATAAACTGGCCATCACCCATTTCGTCACGATTGATGAGAAAAACCAGTATTTTCAGATGATACGTAATACCTGGGGCCAGCAATTGAAGTCTGTCTTTGAAAGCATAGACGACCCGGTCTGGAATGCCAGCCCTGAAGTGCAAGGTAATGTCTTGTCAGCCACCAATATGCACAGCAAGCCTGTGCGGGTTGCCGTGCCGCCAGAATTGCGGGATATTGCAACGACTACACCCTCACCTTTGCAGTCATTGGCGCAGCAGCCGAATAATATCAAGCAGGCATAAGTATTATTGCCTTGTGGGCTGACCATCGCGCTCCATCTAACTCAGACCTCAGGCCAGTGTTTACTAAGGCTCATACCTGACGGCATTGATGAGGATAGTGACGCCCATGTAAGTGCCGATGGGAAAACCCAAAAGTAATGGACAGGCCAAAGCCATGGATGCACTGCGGCTCCATATCTTGTCTTGCTCAACCGCAGCACTCAATTTGAAATGCGCAAAAGATAAAGTCGCCGTAAGGATAAACAGCACAATATGTGGAATCGACTGGCCTCCAGTTGCGAATATGCCGAGCGCAAAAAAAATTGTTACCAGGCCGTACAGATAGCAACTATAGCGGTGCATGTCTTCAAGTTTGCGTTTCGGTCCTGGTCCGTCCCATGATGACGCCATATTCCCTCTCCAATCAAATTACTGCATGCCAAAGACTGAAAACTCAGTTGTATGGCTTGTTTGTGTTTTTATTTGCATGAATTTCTAACGACAATAGGTACTCACATCCCTCTCTGCAATAGCCTTGTCGTTTGCGTCGGTTTTAATATTGCTGCCATGAATCACCTTGCCGCTCAAGATACCCTTGGCAAGGGCACAACGGGATTCATTGGTTTCTGGCTGATTGCCGGGAGGAAACGGCGAGGGCTCTTTAGGTTTTACTGCGGGTTCTTTGGCCTGTTTTGCCTGTTTCTCTATCTGGCGCTTGCGGAAGTCAGCCTCCTGTTCCTGCCAGCTCGGCGCGGCGGAAGGTCTGCCCTCTCCTGAAGTCACTTTCACTTCTTCGACTTTGGCTCTGCCTGCCTCATCCCTTTTTTCAGAATAATGCACCTTGCCATTTGCATCGACCCATTTATAGATTTCAGCATGGGCGACAGTAGTGGCAAATGTCAGTGTCAGGCAAGCTGCCAGGAAAATTGGTTTGAGAACAATTTGCTTCATTTTTTCACTATTTCTAAGAGACGCCAAACGATAACAGAGCTTGCCTGCTTATACAAATGCCATCAGTATGCCATCAGTTTTCAGGGATATTGTGCACTGAGCTTGCACAAGCTATCCATCATTTCTTGCCTTTGATTTTGCGCCAGGCACAGTCAGCAGCATGGTCATTCACCATACCTATTGCCTGCATATACGCATAGATAATCGTCGAGCCAACAAATTTGAAGCCACGCTTGAGCAAATCCTTGGAAATACGGTCCGACAATTCTGTCGTAATAATACGTTCACCGCTATTGACGATGGGCTTGCCATTCACAAAGGCCCACAGATAAGCATCCAGGCTGCCTTGCTCTTCGCACAAACGCAGGTAAGCCTTCGCATTGGTGATGGCAGCAGCGACTTTTAAACGGTTCCTGACGATGCCGGCATTGGCCAGCAGTGAGGCAACTTTTTCATCATCATAGGCAGCGATTTTTTTGGCGTCCCAATTGTCAAAAGCAAGACGATAATTTTCGCGCTTGTTGAGTATGGTTTCCCAACTGAGACCAGCTTGCGCACCTTCGAGATTGAGCATTTCAAACAGACGCACTTCATCGTGACAGGGCACACCCCATTCATGATCATGATAGTGCAGGTACAGGGGGTTAGAGGGGTTAGCCCAATTGCAGCGTGTTTTCATACGTAAAAAACCATGTGGAGTAATATATGATGTGGGGGCAAGCAAGTTTTTAACAAAATTTTTCAATTCGAATTGACATTCTACCTATTTCTTCTAGAATCGATGTTCGTCATCAGATAGTGGAATCACCATGTTGCGTTTTAAGCCTAGCAGTAAAAATCTGTTCGCCTTGTCAGCAGTGAGCCTGATCCTCGCTGCCTGTGGTGGCGGCAGTAACCAGGATGCCAAAAAGGCAGCCGCCGTGCCACCATTGTCACCAGCGCCAGTCATACAGGCAGCAACAGCCGCCGATGTCCTGAGCTTCACTGGCAAGCGCCAAAACTATACCATTACAAGGCAAGGGTCCACTTATGTGATTGTCGATACTCTCGGCGGTACGGCACCAGTCACTGCACCTGTAACGACTACGACTCTGCAATTCAGTGATTTTCGCGTCAATCTGCGCGTAGGCGACAAGGCTGCAGCACTCTCTGTTGCCAGCCTGAACAATCTGATTGACCTGTACGTAGCCTTCTTTAACCGCGTGCCCGATGCTGACGGTCTGGCTTACTGGATAGACCAGGTACAGGCAGGCATGACCGAAGCGCAAATTGCTGAAAGTTTTTACCTGGTTGCACTACAGTCTCCTGCCTTGACAGGTTATTCCAGCAGCATGAGCAATGACGACTTTATCCGCATCATTTATAAAAACGTGCTGGGCCGTACCGGCACCACTGCACCAAATGCGGCAGAAATCGATTACTGGTCCAGCCAGCTGAAAAACGGCACGCCCAAGGGCAGCATGGTCAGGGCTATCCTGGTATCGGCCCGCGAATATGCAAATGACGCAACCTGGGGCTGGGTCACCAGTCTGCTGAACAACAAACTTGATATCGCCAATTATTTTGCGGTACAACAGGGTCTGAGTTATCTGACGCTGGATGACAATATCACCAAGACCATGGCGATTGCCGCTGCAGTCACCAGCACCTCGACCTCGGCTGCGCGCGACCTCATCGGTGTCAGTGGCAACCCGATCAACTCTTCACTGATCGTTCCGGGTACGACAGGCGTCTATGGTTCACCCGACAGCCTGGCGAATATCTGTACACCGAATGGCGAAAAGAGCTGGGTACGCGCCCACCTTGATGATGTCTATCTGTGGTACCGCGACATCGTCAATGTACCTGCCGCCAACTACAGCACACCCGCCAGTTATTTTGATGCACTGATCGTCAAATCCAAGGACAGGTTCAGCTTCACTGATGCACAGGGCAGCATCGATGATTATTTCCAGTCTGGTGAGGATGTCAGTTATGGCTATAGCCTGGTGCGTGAAGGCAGCAAGATACGGGTGCGCTACGTACAGCCCGGCTCGCCTGCTGACATTGCACAACTCAAGCGCGGCACCACACTGGTCAGTGTAGATAACACGGATCTGGGCGGCTCGCTGAATGATACGCAATACAATGCCCTGTTCCCATCTAAAACCGAAGTCCATAGCTTCAGGGTGCAGGATACCAATGCAGCAAGCAGCCGCCTGGTGAGCATGACATCCACCACGGTTACAACAGCACCCGTACTGCAAGACCAGATACTGAATGTGAATGGCAAGAAGATAGGCTATATGGTCTTTACTGACCACATCCGCACGGCAGAGGCACCGCTGGTAACTGCGATGCGCAAGTTCCAGAATGCACGTGTTGATGACCTGGTACTTGATCTGCGCTACAACGGCGGTGGCTACCTGTATATCGCCAATGAATTATCGACCATGATTGCCGGTTCCAAGGTTGTTAACAAGGTGTTTGAACAATTGCAGTTCAACGACAAGCATACCGACCTGACAGCAGACAATGTCTCTTACTTCTATGACACGGACACCAACAACCGCTTGTTGCCGCAACTGAACCTGCCTCGGGTGTTTATCCTCACTGGCAGTGGTACCTGTTCAGCCAGCGAATCCATCATCAATGGTCTGAAACCTTTTATGCAAGTCATTTTGATTGGCGATACTACCTGCGGCAAGCCTTATGGCTTCGTCCAGACAAATAACTGTAAGACAGCCTACTTTGCGATCCAGTTTGCCGGCGTCAATGCAGCAGGTCAGGGCGACTTCACGAATGGTTTCACACCATTGTGCAAAGCCACTGATGACTTGAATCATGACCTGGGTAATCAAAGCGAAACACGCCTGTCAGCAGCGCTGACCTATGCCAGCACAGGTTCATGCCCAGCCGCAGGCTTCAGCCCTGCACCACCACCGCTGGAAGGCTCACCTATACGCGACAAGAGCATGCAACCATGGCGTAATATCAAGTTGCTCAAATCGGCGAATATGCAAGCCAGGTAAGACTTTAGATACAAAAAAAACGCACCAGAATTTTTGAACTGAACCCCAAAAGTTGGACACCAACTTTTGGGGTTTTTTCATGACTAAATACGACGAGCAGTTCAAGTTGAAAATAGTGCGGAAGTATCTTGCTCATAAAGGAGGATATAGAGCGCTTGCTGATGAGCATGGTCTCCATCATTCGGTGATAGTGCACTGGGTAAATTTACATCGTCTCCATGGTGTATCAGGATTAGCAAAAAAGCAGGTGCCTGGTAAATACGATGTAGAGTTCAGACTGTCGGTACTCAAGTGTCTATGGGATAACCAGCTTTCCTACCGGGAAGTTGCTGCCCTGTTTAATATCCGCAGTCCGGGATGTATTGGTAATTGGGAGCGTAGCTATCATAATGGCGGCATAGATGCCCTGATACCACGTGTAC
>NZ_JBMPPI010000054.1:0-11572 GCF_049340245.1 Undibacterium sp. TC4M20W | reverse complement strand
AGGAAGATGAGCGTTACGACCAAATGAAATTGGGACTGTAGCCGCCTTTAGGCGGATCAAGGGTTACCAGCGCCTTTGAGGCGCCCCAGCAATAAACCTCCGGCTTTGCCGGAGGTAATTTAATTTCCACAAGTTCTGCATGCAATTTAAGCCATGCTTAAATTGCATGCAAGCCATTCGTTCTTAAAATCACCAAAATGGTGAGGAATTTGATTTGAGGCGCCTGTTTTTTTAACCTGATGTGGTCAACATGCCGTCTCCTGCTCATTGTTTACGCATTGAGGATCATCAGATGCTTGTCATATTTAATAGATGAATACGTTAAACAAAGTAAACTGACCAAAGTTTGAAAGAAATTGCCTAGTTTCCCGCAAGGAAATACGGCAAATTTTATTTTGGCAGAATTTAAATTGGTGTTGCCTAGCACATTTTTTAGGTTTATGATCGTTTTTCACATATCTGCAACAATGCACTGTTTTGTGTCATTTTTGTTTTGAAAGCCAAAACTCATCATGCTATATTCACGGCAGTTCAGATTTCTGCAAGACTAAGATCAAGAAGAAAAAGGCATACAGGTTTAAAAGGCGGTAGTGCAAAATAACGGTAACAATACCGTACACACTGAGGAGACGCGCGTTTTTACTACAAGCTGAGCGAATGTGATAAATTTAAAAAAATCGCAGACGCTAAACAGCCAAAAACGCGAAAGATGTTTTAAGGGCGCATCGGATGATGCGCCTTTTTTCTTTTGTCAAAAAGGAAAACCATGTTGAACAAAGAAACTAAAGAATCCAAGGAAGCAGGTTTTTTCTCTGCCATTGTCGAAGCCCCATTTGGTGCCGTCGGCATACGCTGCGAAGACCAAAAAGTCAGTGAACTGGTTTACCTGCCGCCCCGCTTCCAGGAAAAAGCACCGTCAGACAAAGTAGCTGAAACAGCCGCCAGGCAAATAGCGGCTTATCTGGAAAACCCCGACTTTCAATTTGACCTGCCTTTGAAAGAGGCCGGCACGGCATTTCAGGACAAGGTGTGGCAGGCTATATCTTCCATACCGCGTGGCCAGGTACTGACCTACGGCCAAATTGCCAAGCACATACGCTCGGCACCACGCGCGGTTGGCCAGGCTTGTGGTGCCAACTGGTACCCGCTGGTTATCCCATGTCACCGCGTGACTGCTGCTGGTGGTCTGGGGGGCTTTGCCCACAATGATGATGAAACCGGATTCCACCTTGGTGTAAAGCGCTGGCTGCTGACACATGAGGGCGTGGCCGGCTTTACCCAGGAAAAATTGTGGAAGTAAAACCGTTGCCTGTCATCTTGCCGGAAAAATTGACGTCGCAAATCGATCAGTTTTGCGACGCACTATGGCTGGAAGACGGGTTGGCAAAAAACACCATAGAGGCTTACCGCCGCGACATGCGTTTGTTTGCCGAGTATTTGCACGCCGATCAAGGCAAGCATTTGTATGAAGTCAATCATGCTGACATAGGCAATTACATTGCAGCCAAACACGGCACATCCAAAGCCAGTTCTGCCAACCGGCGCATGAGCGTACTCAAGCGATTTTATTTGCTTGCCTTCCGTCAAAACTTGATCAGTGTCAATCCTTGCACCAAATTACGCTCGGCCAAGCAGGGACAGCGTTTGCCCAAAACCCTCAGTGAAGCCCAGGTCGTTGCCTTGCTGCAGGCCCCGGATGATACCAATCCCCACGGCTTGCGCGACAAGACCATGCTGGAACTATTGTATGCCTGTGGCTTGCGTGTCAGTGAGCTGGTGGGTTTGCGCTCCATAGAAGTGGGGCTCAACGAAGGTGTGCTGCGTATCACCGGCAAAGGTGACAAAACCAGGCTGGTGCCATTTGGTGAAGTAGCCCGCACCTGGCTGGAACGTTATCTGCGTGAAGGCAGGCCAGCCATACTGAATGGGCAGATAGACGATGCCTTGTTCGTCACCGCCCGTGGTGGTGCCATGACTCGGCAGATGTTCTGGATACTCATCAAGAAGTATGCGATGCAGGCAGATATCACTACCCATTTGTCACCACACACCTTGCGCCATGCTTTTGCGACACACCTGTTGAATCATGGTGCCGATTTGCGGGTAGTGCAGCTGCTGCTGGGTCATGCGGATATTTCAACGACGCAGATTTATACGCATGTGGCACGTGAACGTCTGAAAAAATTGCATGCCATACATCATCCGCGTGGCTGAGCGAATTTGTGGCAAAAAAAATCCACGCTGATCAGCGTGGATTTTTTAATTGAAGCGTATTGATTTATTTTACTGCCGTATTCTCATCCAGGAATTTTTCTACCCTGGTCCAGAAATCGACATTGTTCTTCAATAAACCCCAGCCATGCGCCTCTTCTGGATAAACTATCCATTCCACTTTGGAATTATGGGCTTTGACCGCATCGTAAAACTTGGTGCCATGGATCAGTGGGACACGTACATCAGCACCACCATATGCCAGTATCAAAGGATTCTTTAGTCTGGATGCTTGCTGCAAAGGCGAAGTGCGTTGCAATTGCTCAGCATCTTTTTGTTGATCACCGATGAGCTTGGGCATGCCGTATTTGGTCCAGGCGTTGCCTGCCGTATCACTCCAGGAAACGTCATACAGCAGATTAATGTCGGATACTCCAACCCAGCTTATTCCGCAGCGGTATAAGTCTGGTTCTTTTATCAGGCCCATCAAGACGGCATATCCGCCATAACTGGCCCCGGCTATACAGACCCGCTTGGGATCGGCATAACCTTGTTTGATTGCCCATTCCCTGGCGTCTGCCAGGTCGTCCTGCATTGCCAGACCCCATTGTTTCCAGCCCGCCTGATGGAGTTTTTTACCATACCCTGTGCTGCCACGAAAATCCGGCTCTATGACTGCATAGCCACGGGATGCCAAAAATTGTACGGCAGGTGTCCAGTTCCAGTGACCACCTCTCAGAAAAGGGCCGCCATGCACCATCACGATCAGAGGAAGGTTTTTCGCCGGACGGCCTTTGGGCAGAGTGATGTAGGCTGGGATTTCAAGGCCATCACGTGCTTTGTAGCGGACGGAATCCCTGTAAGCCATTTTGGCAGGATCAATGTCCGGATTGACTACGCCCAGTTGCGTCAGTTTGGACGTATCTACATTGAATAGTGAATAATTTCCCGGATGCGTATCTGAAAATGATTTGACCAGCCTGACATTGGCGTCCTGACTTCTTCCCTTATCAACAAGGTTAACCATGTTGGGCAACAGTGCATCAATCTGGCTCTGGATTTTTTTATCCTTCTCATCAAACCAGACGCTTGCGTGGGCATCAGTTTCATAGCGTATGCCTGCAAGCTTGTTTTGCTGATTGTCAAACAGAATGTCACCATCGAAATCAAAACCATTCAGCGCCAGTAACGGATTGGGTATCAGGGATTTGGACTTGGTATCGTATTGATAAAGTGCAGCCGTGTCCTTGCCATTCCGGGCCGTCACATAAAACTGGCCTGACGTGCCGATAAAGACAGGTGAATAACCATCTTCGACAGTGTCATCAAATTGATAGAGCTGCACCCATTCAGTATTTTTATTTTCCTTGTAATGGACACTGGTGATGCCATTTTTGCTGGCAGTGGCAATACGTACCTGTCCAGATGGATCGAATAGAAAGTCGATGGAATGCGGAGGCACGGCAACTATCTCGGTTTGCCCTGTTCTGGTGTTGAGCCTGAATAAATTAATACCTGCATTCATGCGTTCGGTGGAATTTTGTCCGACATAGATGTCGTCTGAGCTTTCATTGCCGGTTGTACTGATAAACCTGGTTCTGGCAGGTAGTAGACGAAATTTTGGTGCGCCGGCTTTGACAAAACGATCAATTAGCTGACGTGAATTTTTACCATCTTTGTCTATGGCAAATAATCCGGAACCTGAATTTTTTTCGCCTGCTCCCAAGTCTTTTTCTGATATTCCATAGACTAAACGCTCGTTATTGACCCAATGAAAAAAAATGACGTCCAGGTTGCTGTAGCGCGTAATTACGGTTGGGGTAGCGTCACCTTTTGAATTCATGATGACCAGCATGCTGCGGTTGTCATTGTCTGCCGCCAGGAAAGCGATCAACTCGGCATTCGGGGATAATTGAGCATCCTTGAATTGGGCACTTTTGAAGAATTTTTCTACCGGAATCGGGGTTTCCCCGGCTTGTGCTGCTTGCAGGGAAGCCAATGACCATGTCAAGGCAAGCATCAACTTGATGACTGGTTGAGTGATGCGCAAATAGATGGACCGCATGTGTTCTCCAGATTTGAAAGTATTGTATTTGGATGGCAGGGCTTAAAAAAAACGCCCCGGCAGACCGAGGCGTTTTTAATCCCGCAAGCGAGAAGCAAACAGGCTGCATTTGCTTCTCATTTCGCTGATAATTACCAGAACTTGTAATTCGCGCTAACTGTGAGGTAGCGACCCAGCGGGTTATGCAGAGACTGGTTATAGCCAACTGTACCTGCACCCGGATCATACGGCGCTTTGGAATCAAACAGATTCTGGATGTTGCCGCTGATAGTCAGGTTTTTGATACCTGTGTAAGCATAGTTGACATCGATCGTAGTCCAGCTTGCGATCTTACAATCCATATTGTAGTTGCTGTACTTAGGCAAACCACCGAGGCTGTAGGCTGTGGATGGTTGACCAGTACCGTAGTAGCAATATGGAACTGGGTATTCAACAGTACCATCGTAACGACGCAACAGGGAGACTGAATCAACAAAGTTGATCGAGCCACTTACTGCGTGCGCTCCGTTGGTCCATGCTGTGCTCAGGGATGCTTTCAGTTTTGGAATCGCACCACGATTCAAAGCCCAGTTAGCAACACCAACGTTACCACCAACCAGGTTGAACTCTGGATCGCCAGGTGAACCAGCACTTCTGTAAGAGAAGATATAGTTCAGGTTCAGTTTGGTTGTCAGATTGCCGTAGGCACCCAAAGAAGTACGCAAGGTTGTGTCGATATCCACACCGGTTGTTTCTGTACTACCCTGATTAATGTATGGGGTATATACCGAGAAAATCGGGCCGGAATTTGGAATCACATTGCCATTGGCATCCTTGATCCATGTACCTGGATTGGTATCACGGATAACCAGGCCAGGGTACTGGGCTGGATGTTGGATAACAACGTCAGTACCCAGCAAGGCAACTTCGCCTTCTTTCCTGATTTTGTAGAAATCCAGTGCGACGTCAAAGTTCTTGGTCGGTGCCAGGATCAGACCGATAGTCAGGCTCTTGGATGTTTCTGGTTTCAGGTCAGGGCTGGAACCGGCAACACCGGAAATGCTCTTGCTGCAATCAGACTGGTCTGCACCAGTTACCGCTGTTACGCCATCTGGGCAACGTATAGGATCAGCTGTTGTGGTGAAGTACTGTGTACCACCTTTAACGATCTGATTCAAAGCTGGAGCACGGAAACCTTCAGCATAAGTACCGCGGAAAGAAATGCTATCGTTCGGTGTCCATTTTGCACCGACTTTTGGTACAAAAGAGCCTTTGATATTTGGATATTTGTCGTAACGACCGGCAAAATCCATTTCAAAAGTTTTGCTGAATGGTGTGCGCAATTCCACGAAAGCAGAGCTGACATTACGTTCGCCAGACAAGAATTGATTGACCAGGCCCAGAACGTTACCGCTAGATGTTGCAGGGTCAGGCGTCAATTGCATTTTTTCTTTGCGCAATTCAAAACCTGTCGCCAGGCCAATTGCACCACCGGACAATTGTCCGATTTCAGTACTGGCTTTGGCATCCCACTGAGTAATTTCAGAAGAATTGTGATTGACCAGTGGACGGCTGACGGATGGGTCAGCAGCTACTTGAGCAATCGATTTGTTTTGCGTAATCAGTTTTTGAACAGCGTCCAACTGGATGAAGCCATTCAAGGTTTCTTCACGTTTGACTTTATTCCAGAGAATTGCTGTTTCCCAATCCCAGTTGAAATTGCTGCCCTTGATACCGGCTACCAGACGTGCTGCATCATTTTCATTTTTGGAGCCGCCAGGAATATTTTCAAAGCGGTACAAAATCGCTGCACGGGAAGTCGGGAACGGATTGTCAGGGTGACCAACAGGCAAGATCGCCTGGAAGCTTGCAGCTGCACCCAGTTGTGGGAACGCAGACGCTGCTGTACGGCCGTCGATAGTGCGTGATACGCCAGTGTATTTGCGTTCTGTTTTGGAGTAAGCGAATTCACCGAAAGCGCTGATATTGTCATTGATGCGCAATTGGCCGCGGGACAGGAAGTTAATATCCTGAGCTGCGCCTTGAGATTCAAGGTATTGGTTACCGTTATAGTTACAGAATGTACGGCCTGTCAGGTAGCTGGTCGCTGCCAGATTGTACTGCGGACCACCCACCAGTTGCTGGGAAGTGGGGCAGTTCAGCGCATTGACGATATTCGCATTAGGGAATGCGCCACTGGTGAAGAAGGAATTGCTGCCAGGCGTACGTTCTCTGAAGAAAATTGGACTGGCGCTGATAGAGCTGTAGTAAGGAATCAATGTCGCATTGATATCCTGGTACATGCTTTTTTCCCAGGCAGTAGCATCTTGCAGTTTGGTGCTGTCGCGCTTGGAGATATCCAATGTGGCAAAGACGTTGTAGCCATCGTTGGAGAAATTACCTACACCACCGAAAATATTGGCTTTTTGACGGCCAAATTTGCTGTGGGCATCAGAGGATATGGAGGCAGAAGCTTGCGCGCCCTGGTAATCCTGTTTGGTAATAAAGTTGATGACACCAGCAATAGCGTCAGAGCCATACACCGCAGATGCGCCATCTTTGAAAATATCAATACGCTCAAGCGCAGAGATAGGGATCGAATTCAAGTCATATAGTGTGGATTGACCGTCGTTTGGATTGGCATACGCTGCTGGCGTCATGCGGCGGCCATTCAACAGGATCAGGGTGGACGAAGAACCCAGTCCACGCAAGGATGCAGTTGCCACACCTTTGGAGAAGCCGCCATCGACGTTATCAAGCGCGCCGCCTGTACCGATCGCAGGGATTTTTTTCAGGAAGTCAGTGACAGTTGCCGCACCGCTTTCACGGATTTCTTTTGCAGTAATAATTTGTACTGGAGACGTACCTTCTTTATCCGTGCGCTTGATGTTAGAGCCGGTAATTTCAATACGTTGTGGTGCTTCAGTCTGAGCGTGGGCAAAACCCCCGATCAGCATGGAGCCAGCAAATACGCTGAGCGCCAGGCGCACGGACTGCACGCCTATTTTTTCTTTAAATATCATTATTGTTCCCTCTTTGTTGATAGACCAGATGCAATCGGGTGCCGGATCCGTTTGGCAGACAGGTTTAGTTCAAAAATTTTGTAAATTTGCAAACAATCCTGCACTGCTACCTGATGAAATGCTGCCAAATCCATCCTCTTTATAAATGCGTGCGGGAAGTGAAAGGCAATGAATCAAACAGAACTTTATTATGTAAATAAAATACCTTTCCGGGAAAGCATTTGTTACTTTTTTTTGAGTGCTTGTTGTTTGACAACGACAGGAAATGAAAATTTAATTTCTAATTTTCCATGAAATTGGATTTTTGGTATCTTTTTGGAAATTCATTTATTTTCATATAAATTCCAGTTATAAGCTTATAAAAACTGGAAAAAGGTATCAGTTTCAAGAAAATATGATGGATTTGCCGTCATTTAGCGGTTTAATATAAATCCGAGAAATGCGAAAAAATTTTCAAATTTCCGAATTTCTGTAAAAATCCAGCCTATTGATAAGTTCCTGCAATATGTAAGAACTTGTAACGAGAAACAAGGTCTATGAACTGAGCAAATCCTTGCTTAGTGAGTAGTTTGCGGCCAATTCATCCAACCAGGAAAAAATATGAAATTGTCAAAAGAAGTACATTTTAAGAAAAAGACCTTACTCCTTTTGTTATGTGCATTGAGTGAGGCAGCCCTTGCCCAGACACCTCCCGCGACCCCGGCCGCTGCACCTGCTACAAATGGCACCGCGGCAGCTACACCAGCGGTTGCACCAGCTCCTGCAGCAACACCTCCTGTTGGATTGCGTCCTTTTAAAGATGTTATCAAAGACGCTAAGGAGCTCAAGGGGTTTTTTAATTTGTATCAGAAAGACGACAAAGTCTGGCTGGAAATTCGCCCCGAGCAATTTGATAAACCATTCCTGTTTACTTACAACATCCCCAATAGCATAGGCGAGCGTGGTTTGTATGGCAGCCAGATGGGACGTGGTTATCAGGCCGTGTTCAAAAAAATTGGTAATCAGGTACAACTACTGGCCAAGAATACCCAGTTTTATGCGACTCCTGGCACGCCACAGGCGCTCGCTGTTTCACAAGCGTTTTCCGATAGTCTGCTGGCCAGCGCCAGCGTATTGAGTACGCCCAATTCAGAGTCGAAAGGCATCCTGGTCGATGCCAGCGCCTTGCTGTTTAATGATATCCCTGGTTATTCAACGAGCCTGGAATATGCCTATCGCGCCATGTATGTGCTGGACAAGGCCAATACCAGCTTTGGCAAGCTGAATACGGATGAGTCTCTGGCAGGTTTGTTTGTGAATGCACATTTCATGACACCACGCATTGCTGCTTCTCCATTGGTGCCACCGCCAGTAGCTCTCCCTACGCCCCCACAAACGACACCTGATCCGCGCAGCTTTTTCGTGGGTTTTTATTTTAATTTCTCAGCGCTCCCAACTGAAGCCATGCGACCACGCCTGGCAGATGACAGGCTCGGGCATTTTGTGACGACCAGCTACGATTTCACCGAAGATCTCAAACCCAAGACTTCACGTTACTACGTGAATCGCTGGCGTCTGGAAAAGCAAGACCCGACAGCCGCACTGTCAGAACCAAAACAGCCTATCGTGTATTGGCTGGACAAGAACGTACCAGAGAAATACCGCAAATCGATCACTGAAGGCGTGCTCGAATGGAACAAGGCTTTTGAAAAGATAGGCTTCAAAAACGCCGTGGTCGTCAAACAGCAAACTGAAAAAGACGCTTTTGATACTATGGATTCTCGTCATGCCTCGATACGCTGGTTTGTCGGTGCAGACGTCGGCTTCGCTATCGGCCCTTCACGTGTCGATGAGCGCAGCGGCGAAATTCTGGATGCAGATATCGGTATGTCAGATGTCTTTGCCCGCGGTGCCCGCCGCATGATAGGTGAAGATGCACAAACACATGCGCTGCATGCCCAGGGTGACTGTGATTTTGCCCATGAAGCATCGATGGAAATGGGCTTCGTCATGGACTTGCTGGATGCCCGTGGTGAAATGGAGATGGATAGCCCGAAAGCCGAAGCACTGGCACAAGCCTATGTCAAAGACGTCATCATGCATGAAATTGGTCACACTCTGGGCTTGCGTCATAACTTCCGTTCTTCCACGATCTATACCCTGAAGCAATTGCAAGACCCGGCGTTCACCAAGGTCAATGGCATGGCTGGCTCAGTCATGGACTATGTGCCTTTCAATCTGGCGACCAAGGGTGAGCCTCAGGGCGAATACGTCATGTCTTCTCTTGGCCCTTATGATTACTGGGCAATTGAATACGCTTACAAGCCTATCGATGCCGACAAAGAAAAAGATGAGCTGACCCGCATTGCTTCACGCTCTACCGAACCTTTGCTGGCATATGGTACTGACGAAGATTCTGCAGGTACCATGGTTTCTGACCCTGATGTCAATGTGTTTGATCTGGGCTCTGATCCGCTGGTCTATATACAAAAACGTTTAACTATTTCACGCGAATTGTGGGACAGGCTGCAAACCCGTCAGTTAAAAACAGGTGACAGCTATGAAACACTGCGCCGCAGTTTTGAATATGGCTTTGGTCAGTTTGCCCGTACCGTGCCGCTAGCGACGAAATATGTTGGCGGTACCACTTTCTTGCGTGACCATGCCGGTACTGGCCGGGCCACTTTCACACCTATCGCGGTAGAGCGTCAGCGTCAGGCCTTAAAGCTGGTATCTGACAGTCTGTTTACGGCCAAGAGTTTTGTCTTTACACCAGAGCTCCTGAGCCGTTTGGGTGTCGATCACTTCCAGCGTGCCAGCCGCAATGATGTGTCAATTTCTGCACGCTTGCTGAGCTTGCAAACCGGGGCCCTGGATCAATTGATGTCTGATCTGGTGGCACAACGCATGCTCAATAATGCCGAGAAATTGCGTGATCCTAAAAAGGTATTGTCCCTGCATGAGCTGTATGGAAACCTGCAGTCGAATATCTGGAGTGAACTGTCAAGCGGTACAGATATCAGTTCGGCCCGCCGCAATCTGCAACGTGAACACCTGAAACGCTTGTCGAATGCCTTGCTGAAACCGTCTGCAACAGCACCCGCGGATGCCCGCAGTTTACAAAGGGAACAGGCAAACCAGTTGCTGGTAGCTATCCGTGGCGCAGTTGGCAAGCCTATGAGCCCGGAATCCCGCGCGCATTTGTCTGAAAGTCTGGCTACTTTGAATGAGGTATTGAAGGCTTCTTTGGTGAGGGCTGGCGTTTGATCCAGTCGTTTAAAGTAGTCGTTTAGTGCAGTCGTTTAATGTAGTCATTTTTTGTAGCGTCCAGTATTAGCATCATTTTCAAATACTGACTTCTGGCAAGCTGGAAAGCCCCGTGTAAAAGCACGGGGCTTTTTTCATGTTTACTGAAAAAAAATAGAATAGCGAGCGACTGTTTTTCCCCTTGCTCAAGCTGAGTAAGTAATGCATGCCAAGTTGTAAATTGAACGCATTTTTCAATTGCATTGCTAATTTATTCTGATATCAAATGCTTGTATAAATGGGAAAAAATTTATCCATTTATTGTTGATGTGGCATTCATTGTGTGATATTTTATAAAATATAATTTAGCAACTTATGCCGACTTAAAAGTGTGCTATCGATATGTGTTTTTTGCTGCTTCTTTTAAGTTCAAGCAGCCTTTATTTGCCTGTGCTGTTGGATACATGGCTGGATGAAGAAGTGCGGAAAAAGAATTCAGGCATGTGGTTGTATGCATGGAAGTGCATAGTCCCGTGCCAGGATGCTGTTCCAGGCACAAAAAGCCGGGAATGATGCAAATGCTTATGTCTGAACAGACATAATTTATTTACCTACAATGGAGTAGTGTCAAATGCGTTTGATTTCAAATGAAGAATTGAGCCTGATTGCCGGCGGTGACGGTGAAAGTCCAGATAATCCAATCATTGCCTCACCAGTTGAGATTGTTGGTAGTGTCCCGATAGAAGTCGTGGCGCCAGGAAATCCACCCCGCCCTAATGGACCGATCCCTACTCCTTATCAGCCACCTATCACTAAAATAGAATGAGCATGAGCTAGATTCTTGAAAAAAGCGCCAAATTTCTTGGCGCTTTTTTATTGACTGTGACCCGTCCTGATTAAAGTTGACACTTTTCTAGAGCCTGAAAGGAAAGTGAGATGGATACAGGGATACGCAGGAGTCAGCGAGATTACACGCTGACTTTTAAATTATCAGTAGTAGAGCAAGTAGAAAAAGGCGAGATGACCTATGTAGAAGCTCAGCGCCGGTACGGGATACAGGGGAGATCAA
>NZ_JBMPPI010000053.1:0-14743 GCF_049340245.1 Undibacterium sp. TC4M20W | reverse complement strand
TTGTTTTACCAGCGAATACTGTGGCGTATTCTGCTTGTTTGGAGAAGCTGTCGGCGATTTGGTTCAGTGTGAAACCTTGAGCCATCCAGTAAGCCAGACCATTTGGGTCTGCTGGGCGGTTGAAGTAGGCGATGTAAAGCTTTTGGATGTCAGCTGATGTGTTGGCCATTTAAGTGTCCTGTTTATTAATTGTTCTTGATAAATTGTTCTTAATGCGATCAAGTAACTGTCTGTCACTCTGTCAGTGCATTTTTTAGCGATGAAAGATTAGCACGGCAGGACTCTTTTACCTGTGACGTAAATCACAATTCCCGCTCTTTTAGAGAGCGCAAGCCCATAAAATGAAAGCAGCCCTGAAATCAGGGCTGCTTTTCAAATCAAACATCAAACCAGAGGGCAAATTTCAAGCAAATGCCATGATGCAATGTATTAAAAGTCAGGTATTAATGGATAATTTTATTCAGGAAGTCACGGGCACGTTCCGAGCGGGCATTGTTAAAGAATTCATCCTTGGAACAATCTTCGACGATCGCGCCTTTATCCATAAACACGATGCGATTTGCGACTTTCTTGGCAAAGCCCATTTCATGCGTAACCACCATCATGGTCATGCCTTCTTGCGCCAGGCCTACCATGACATCCAGCACTTCATTGATCATTTCAGGATCAAGCGCAGAAGTTGGTTCATCGAACAGCATGGCGATCGGGTCCATGGACAAGGCGCGGGCAATCGCTACACGCTGTTGCTGACCACCGGACAACTGACCAGGGAATTTGTCTTTCTGGGCAATCAGACCGACGCGGTCAAGGTATTTAAGACCACGCTCAGTCGCTTCTTCTTCTGAACGTCCGAGCACTTTGACCTGGCCGATAGTCAGGTTCTGGCGTATCGACAGATGCGGGAACAACTCAAAGTTCTGGAACACCATACCTATGCGTGCACGCAATTTGGACAAATTGGTTTTAGGATCGCCAACAGAGACACCCTCTACCGTGATCTCGCCTTTTTGGAAAGGCTCGAGACCATTGACGGTCTTGATCAGGGTAGATTTACCGGAACCGGAAGGACCACAAACAACCACGACTTCACCCTTGGACACTTCGGTCGTGCAGTCAGTCAACACCTGGAACTGACCATACCATTTACTGACATTATTCAATTTAATCATTTCAAATCTCCACAATATTCTTAACGTATGATCGCCACTTTTGCTTGCAACCTCTTCACGAGCGCGGACAAGCCAAAGCACATGACGAAATAGACAACCGCTGCGAAGGAATACATTTCCACCAGACGGCCATCACGCTGCGCCACTTTGGCCGCAGAGCCAAAAAAGTCAGGAATGGACAAGATCGATACCAGCGACACGTCCTGGAACAAAACGATGGTTTGGGTAAACAATATAGGGATCATATTGCGGAATGCCTGAGGCAAGACAATATTACCCATGGTTTGCCAGTAGTTCATGCCCATGGCATAACCGGCCCAGATCTGGCCACGCGGTATGGACTGTATGCCTGAACGCATGATCTCGCAGTAATAAGCTGCCTCAAACATGACAAAGGTGATCAGGCAAGAAGAAAAAGCACCCACGGCCACAGGCTCATTTGAACCAATTACCCAGGCACCAATATAGGGCACCAGGAAATAAAACCAGAACAGCACCAATACCAGAGGTATAGAGCGCATCAGGTTGACATAACCGGAGGCGAACAGATTGATCAGCTTGTTGCTGGACAAACGCATCATCGCCAATAAAGTACCGATAATGATACCGCCTGTCATTGCCAGGAAGGTCAGCTTCAGTGTGAACACCATGCCGGTCTGGAACAGATACACCCAGGAACGCTGAATGACATCAAAATCAAAATTACCCATGTTTAGTGCCCTCCGCTATTGGCTGAACCAGAAGTAATGAAACCTGGTACGCGCAGTTTCTTTTCCAACAAATTCGACATCAGGATCGCAATCACAGACACGATCAAATAGATGATGGTGGCAGCACTGAAAGCCTCAAAAGTCTTAAAAGACATTTCTTGCATGGAACGTGTACTTGCCATCAGTTCTATCAAACCTATGGACAAAGCCACCGAACTGTTTTTGATGATCGCCGCCACTTCATTGATCAATGAAGGAATAATGATGCGAAATGCCATCGGCAACAGCACATAGCGGTAAGTTTGTGGCAGTGTCAAACCCAGTGCTGTCCCCGCCATTTTCTGACCACGTGGCAGAGCATTGATACCCGTTGATACCTGTACCGCCACCCTGGCTGAAGTAAAAAACCCCAGGCTCAGTACTGCCGTGACGAAAGGTGCATTCGGTAATTGTTTAAGTGCCGTGCCCCATGCTTCAGGCAAGACTTCAGGGAAGACAAAGTACCAGAGAAACATTTGCACGATCAGTGGAATGTTCCTGAATAATTCCACATAGGCATTTGCCAGCCTGACTACCCATTTGTTTGGCGCTGTGCGCAATGTTCCTATCACCAGGCCCAATGCCAAAGCAATCATCCAGCCCAGACCCGCTGTCGCCAGCGTCCATTTCAGGCCAGAAATCAGGGACTCAAGATAGGTCCCCATTCCATCGGGCGCGGTGTCCCAAAAGATATTCCAATTCCAGTTGTAATTCATATTCTCCTCCTGTACAGCGCTTTGCGTCCGCTTTTACAAGACCAGTTATTACTTGCCTTGTAAAAGAAAACGGGAGGTGCATCCCCCCGTTTTATCGGACTACCTTGCCTTGCTAAGTTTTATTTTTTCTTTTTGTTCAATACGGCTTTTTGAGCCTCTGGAACAACAGCATAAGCAGAAGGTTCACCTGAATCAGTAGGCTTGGCGGCCACTGCCTTGAGCTGGTCAGACATAGGCCAGTTCAAAGCGATACCTTTAGGTGGGATAGGTTGCATGAACCATTTATGGTAGATGCGGTTAACATCACCAGAAGTCAGTACATTACCTATCGCTGTATCAACTACTTTCTTGAATGGAGCATCGTCTTTACGCAGCATGATGCCGTATGGCTCTACCGACAGTGCTTCCTTGCTGATTTCATAGTCAGCAGGATTTTTTGAGTTGGAAACTTGTGACGCCAGCAGGATATCATCCATGACCCATGCTACTGCACGGCCAGTTTCTACCATCAGGAAAGCTTCTGCATGATCCTTGGCTGGCAAAATATTGATGCCCAGGTTCTGGTCTGCATTCAGCTGTGTCAGCTGTTTCAGGTTGGAAGTACCGGAAGTCGATACCACAGCCTTGCCTTTGAGGTCAGCCAGGGTTTTGATGTTAGAAGATTTTTTAGACAGAATACGGTTGGCTGTCACAAAAGTGGTCGGTGCAAAACCCACCTGTTTTTGACGCTCTACGTTATTGGTTGTAGAACCGCATTCCAGATCAATCGTGCCATTGGCCATCAAAGGAATACGGGTAGCAGAAGTCACCGGATTCATTTTGACGTTCAGGGAAGACAAACCCAGTTGTTTTTGTACCGCTGTCACAATTTTCATGCACAGGTCGATGGAATAACCTTGATAAGACTGCTTATCGTCCAGGTAAGAAAAAGGGTTGGAGGAATCACGCACGCCCAGGGTGATGGTTCCTGTATCCTTGATTTTTTTCAGCGTACCAGTTTCCTGCGCCTGTGCTGCACCAGCTACCAGGCCAGCACCAACCAAAGCTACCAACAATTTCGAAAATTTCATACTGTCTCCAAAAAGTTAAATCAAAAAATCATGGCTTTGAGTTTAACAAAAACCCTCAGCAAATTACCGTTTTTTTCAGTCGGTTTAATACGTATTACTACTTATATGTTGCTAAAAAATTAGACAGCTATTACTGCTAACAGATCAGATAAATTCCACCACCGCAATACTCTTCCTACCTGCTGGCAAACGCGGAACCACCTGTTAATCCGCAACCTTGTCCGTAGGGAAGCGGATATTGTCGCGCAACAGGAAATTCATCGGCATGTTCAGGTTTGCCCCTTTTGGGGGCACGGGCTTGCGAAACCACTTGTCATACAGTTTGGTGACTTCGCCATCACTCATCAGGCGCGCCATTTCACGGTCCAGCAGATTCTTGAATGCAGGATCATCCTTGCGCAGCATGATGGCATACGGCTCGGTAGATAATGAATCACCTACCACAACGAACTTGCTGGGGTCTTTGGCATTGGCGCGTTGCCCGTACAAGAGCACGTCATCAACGGTAAAGGCATCTGCCGCACCACTCTCTACCATGCCAAAGGACTCATTATGATCAGCACCTTCCAGCAATTTCAAATCCAGGCCCCTGACCTTGTCACGGTCATTGAGCAGCTTGACGGTCGTCGTCCCCTTGGAGGTCACGACTTTTTTACCCTTGAGATCAGTCCAGTTTTTGATACCGGAATCGGTCCGGACTATCATTTTTGCGGTGGCAAAGAAATGGGGGATAGTGAAGGCGACCTGCTTACGGCGCTCTGCATTATTGGTGGTGGAGCCGCATTCCAGATCAGCCTTGCCCTCAGCAATGGCAGGAATGCGTGTGCTGCCCGTCACCAGAACATAATTCACGTTGAGTTGGGGCAGCTTGAGTTCTTTTTTTATCGCATCGACCAGTTTTAGACAAATGTCCATGGAATAGCCGATGGGCTTCTTGTCATCACCAAGATAGGAAAATGGAAAAGACGCTTCACGGTGCGCGATGGTCATCGTGTGCGTCTCTTTGATGCGTGCAAGGGTATCCGCGGCTAATGAAAGCGAGGAGCACAGGACCAGCGCACAGGGCAAGCCAGCCTTTACTATCCATTTCGAAACTTTCATATGATCCCCCTTTGAACTTAATTCAGGATGGTAATGATAAAGTCCAACAAAATTCAACAGAAAAATTCACATTTAACAAAATATTATTCGGGTTTTTTGACAATTCACTCTTGCAAAGATTTCAAAAACAAGTATGCAATTATTGTTCCATACTCTTGCACCACCTTAACCGGGTTAAGCTAAGCCTTGATGACACTGATATATTCAACTGCAGCACATGCGTTGAGCTGCCCCACATGTCCTTACCACGCCCTTACTCAATAAACCGCCTCAGTAAACTGGCTTTATACGAAATCAAACGAAATAAATGCGTATGCGACGCAAATATGGCCTTTCTTTAGCCAAATCCACATCGCATCACGCCTCGTTCGCATGATTGATCACCTATCCACCTATCAGCATAGGTGATCAATAGCTTATTACAATTCCAGATTATGGATACAGGCCGCGAACTTCACGTGCCTGCAACACTCTGGAGCAACCGATGATAAATGCTGCTGTACGCAAGGAGACGTTTTTGTCTTCTGTCACCTGCCATACAGAATTAAAAGCTTCCTTCATGATGCGGGTCAGACGCTGGTTGATTTCATCTTCAGACCAGAAATAGCTGGAGAAATCCTGTACCCATTCAAAATAAGACACGGTTACACCGCCGGCATTGGCGATTACGTCTGGTACCACCAATACACCTTTGTCGCGCAAAATGTCATCTGCCTCTGGTGTGGTCGGGCCATTCGCGCCTTCGAGGATGATTTTGGCGCGGATCTGGTCAGCGTTTTTTAAAGTGATTTGTTGTTCCAATGCTGCCGGGATCATAATATCGCAGTTAACGGACCAGAACTCATCATTTGGCAAAACAGCTTCTATGCCTTCAAAACCGGCAACACTGCCTTTGGCTGCCACGTGATCCAGCAGTTTGTTGACATCAAAACCATTCGAATGGAAGATCGTGCCACCGTGATCTTGCACAGCCACGATCTTGGCACCTGCTTCTGCGAACAAACGGGCAGCAATGCCACCTACATTACCAAAACCCTGCACGGCAATTTTTGCACCAGCAATGCTCAGGCCACGCTTGGCTGCAGCTTCGCTACCGACCACGAATACACCACGGCCAGTCGCTTCACGACGGCCCAGGCTACCACCGAGGGAGATAGGTTTGCCTGTAACGACGCCAGTAGCAGTACGGCCTTCATTCATGGAATAGGTATCCATCATCCATGCCATGGTTTGCTCATTGGTGTTCACGTCTGGTGCCGGAATGTCTTTGTCCGGGCCAATGATGATGCCGATTTCAGAGGTGTAACGACGCGTCATGCGCATCAGTTCGCCACGTGACAAGGTTTTTGGATCAACGCGGATACCACCTTTTGCACCACCGTAAGGCACGTTCACTGCCGAGTTCTTGATCGTCATCCAGGCAGACAAAGCCATCACTTCTGACAGCGTCACATCCTGATGGAAACGCACACCACCCTTGCCCGGGCCACGGGAAGTATTGTGCTGTACACGGTAACCTTCGAAATGGGAAATGCTGCCGTCATCACGTTCGATAGGCACATCGACGATGAGGATACGCTTGGGACGCTTCAGGGTTTCTACCCAGCGCGACAGATGTCCAAGGTAAGGAGTAACACGATCAATTTGCTCAAGGTAAACTGACCAAGGACCGGTCTCAGTCGGGGTAAGATAAGACGGTATCTGGTGCTGGGTGGACATTATATGACCTCTTGAATTTGGTTTGAACTGGTTTGCAAATCTTGCATTTTCAGACAGGTCTTTCACCCGCGCTGAAAGCAGACGCATAGTAGTCTTTTCGCTTTGAGATCAGCCAATGCTTTGTTTGCATGTATCTATGCACGAAATGCATAACCATGTAGTGGCCTTATGATATGTTTGGCCTGACGCCCTGGCCCGCCACCTCACTCCCCTCTTGATGTTTTCAATTTGGCAAACCCGTGCAGAATCCGCGCTGAATCGAAGCAGAATCCGCACGGAAGATTAACTACTGCGACGGCTCTTCCCTTGCCGGTTTTTACTCTGGCTCTCTTCTGTCTGCAATTGCTCCAGATATTCCCACAAACGCGAAACGATGGCCTTGCCCGGTCTTTGTATGGATGGTCGCTCACGGTACAAACGGATTTCCATATTCACTTCCCAGGCGCCACTGCCATCATCGGCACGGGCCAACTGCTTTTGCTTGACTTCGCGGGTCACAGCAGACTCAGGCAAAAAAGCCACGCCACGGCCTTCCAGCGCCATCATTTTCAGGCCTTCTGCCATATCGGTTTCATAGCATTTTTCCAGATGCAAAGGCTGACGTGTGTCATTCAAAATTAGATCTACCATGCGCCCCAGATAGGCATTATTGGCATAGGCCAAAAAGGGTAATGGTGTTTTTTCCGTGCCTGGCAAACGCAATTCAGGCACGCCATGTTTTTCGCAACGCGTGTAGGCGCGCACTGTCTCTGTGCCCATGCTGATCATGTCGTACTGACTGCTATCGAGCAAGAGTGGCTGGCGCGGATGGTGATAGCAGAGCATGAGATCACAACCACCTTCGACCAGAGTCATGACGGCATCATGCACATTCAACGCCAGCAGGCGGCTGTTGATTTCACCAAAGGCCTGATCCAGGCCTGTCAGCCAGCGCGGCACATAAGTCAGCGACAAGGTATGCGGGACAGCAAAATCCACCGTGGTTTGCGTGGTAGTGCGCTTGCCGCGTAACAACGCGCGGGCATTATTGATTTGCCCCAGCATGGCAATGGCCTGCTCATAGAAAACCTCGCCGGCGTGCGTCAGCCTTGTCGGGTAAGAAGTGCGGTCTATCAGGTCGCTGCCCAGCCAGGCCTCCAGCGATTGTATGCGGCGTGAAAAAGCCGGTTGCGTCACGTGGCGCAATTCTGCAGAGCGGCTAAAGCTGTTGGTCTCTGCCAGGGATACAAAATCTTCCAGCCACTTGGTTTCCATTTTATGCGCTCACGAGTTCAATTTCATCGGCTTCGTCATCATCTTCAGCCATATCCTTTTTCTTGCTTTGCTGCCTTTCCCACATACGTGCATAAGCACCGTGCAGAGCCAGCAAATCATGATGGGTGCCGCGCTCTATGATGTGGCCTTTGTCCATGACCAGTATCTGCTGCGCATCGACAATCGTCGATAATCTGTGGGCGATGACCAGGCTGGTGCGACTGCGGGCTATGTCTTTCAATTGTGCCTGTATCAATTGCTCAGACTGAGAATCAAGTGCTGATGTGGCTTCATCAAAAATCAGGATGGACGGATTCTTCAGCAAGGTGCGCGCAATCGCCACACGCTGTTTTTCACCACCGGATAATTTCAGGCCGCGCTCACCAACCATGCTGTCATAACCATCTGGCAGCGACTCGATAAAATCATGGATATAGGCAGCCTTGGCAACCGCAATAATCTCTTCTTTACTCGCCCCCGGTTTTCCATAGGCGATGTTGTATTCTATGGTGTCATTGAACAGCACGGTGTCTTGCGGCACGATGCCTATTGCCGCCCTGACCGAGGCCTGTGTGACGTTGCGCAAATCCTGTCCATCGATGGAAATATGGCCGGACTGGATATCGTAAAAACGGAATAACAAACGCGACAATGTCGATTTACCAGAGCCGCTATGGCCGACCACCGCGGTGGTCGTGCCGGGGGCAATCGTAAAATCTACATCGAACAAAATCTGGCGCTTTTCTTCATAACTGAAATTCACATGCTGGAAGCGAATTTCTGCACCATTTTTATGTTGCACCTGCAGCGCTTGTGCAGCAGCATCATCAGCTACTTCGCGATTCTGGTCGAGCAGGGAAAACAGCCTCTCCATATCCGCCAGGCTTTGCTTGATTTCACGGTACAGGACACCTAAAAAATTCAGGGGAATATACAGTTGTATCATGAAGGCATTCACCAGTACCAAATCACCCAGGCTCATGGTGCCATCGATGACACCCTGGGTTGCGCGCCACAGTATAAGGGTCACGGCAGTGGCGATGATCATCGATTGCCCGGTGTTCAGCAAGAACAGGCTGCTTTGCGATTTGACGGCGGCAGTTTCAAAACTTTTCAGGCCCACGTCGTAACGCTGGGCTTCGTACTCTTCATTGCCAAAATACTTCACCGTTTCATAGTTGAGCAGCGAATCAATGGCCTTGGTATGCGCCTTGGAATCAAGCTCATTCATGGTACGGCGAAAATGCGTGCGCCATTCTGTGACAACGATGGTGAATACGATATAGGTTACCAGCGCCGTCGCGGTAATCACACTGAACCATTTATCGTAATGGGTACTCAGATAAATCAGGACCAGGGTAATTTCCAGCAAGGTAGGAACGATGCTGAACAGAGCATAAGAAATCAGCGAAGAGATCGCCCGTGTACCACGTTCTATATCACGTGTAACACCACCGGTTTGCCGGTTCAGGTGAAAACGCAAAGACAGGGCATGCAGGTGACGGAACACTTGCAAGGCTATCGTGCGCACTGCCCTTTGCGTGACCTTGGCAAACACGAACTCGCGTAATTCTGTGAACAGGGTTGTCGATAAGCGCAGGGCACCATAGGCGATCAGCAATGCCACCGGCAGAACCATGACGGCAGCCGGATGGGCCGGGCTGATGGTCATGCTATCGACCAGCTTTTTCAAGATCAGAGGCACACCGACATTGGCCAGTTTGGCCGATACCAGAAAAGTCAGTGCCAGCAAAACGCGCCATTTATAGGCCCACAGATAAGGCAGCAGGGTTTTGACGGTGGACCAGTCGCCGCGCTGGGCAGGATTGCCCGGAGCAGAGGAAGAAGGATTACTGACAGGATTACGAACGGATTCTCGGCGTCGCATTAAAGATGTACTCGTATGAAGGTTGAATGGGCTTGCCAGAACTGGCACGGCCAGTACTGACGTGAATTGGCAATTCAACAAAATCGCCTCAGTATCTGACAGGCGACAGAGAGAACAACACATCATGCAAAAACTGCATAAGGAAAATTATAGGCCATAAATCAGATGTTCATCGGCCACTGCTCTCTGGCTATCGTACAATTTACATTTCGTCACCACCACGCAGGTATACTGTGGCGTGAATGCTCCACGTACAAAGCGACAAGACTCAATATGAACAAGAATAAACTCGTGATTTTTGGCAGCAGCAATATTTTGTCTGACTTGTTTGATTGCGCCCTGGCCCATGGCCTCACTGTATCGAAAATTGCTTTGCATTTGCCAGAAACACCAGGCGAGCGCGACATCCCCCTGCAAGACCGGATAACCGGATGGGCACAATATGGCGCGACACCTGAAATCATCAATTTGGCTGATTTCATCCCTGCTGAAGATGAACTGTATCTGCTGGGGCCGACCACTCCCACCCGTAATGCACTGGAGCAGGAAATACTGCAGCACCATGCTGGCCTGGAATTCCATACCCTGATACACCCGCGTGCCTTTGTATCGCCTCTGGCAACATTGGCCCCGGGCGTATTTGTTGGTGCGAATAGTGTGATAGGCCCCGGTGCCGTACTGGGTCGCCATGTCTTTGTGAACCGCGGTGTCACCATAGGGCACGATACCCATATTGGTGCTTTTTCGCGGGTGCAGCCAGGCAGCAATGTCGGTGGATTGTCGCGGATAGGGCATAGCGTCACTGTCGCTATCGGTGCGACCCTCATAGAACGCCTGCGCATAGGCGAGTACGCCTTTATCGGTGCTGGCGCTGTCGTGATCAGCGATGTTGATGCGGGTGCGCTGATGGTCGGCAACCCTGCCAGATTCAAGAAGTCTGTGCTGCCATCCTGAAATGAAAACGCTGTAAGGCCAGCTCGCAAGCCCCCTGCAAACTGGTGGCCGCCTTGCTCAAATCCAGGTAATCATCAAAATGCTTTTGCATGGCCTGACCTGCGATTTTCCTGGCATCAGGATTGTTTAACCACAATATCAGCGTCTGGAAATATTCCTGCAAGTTTGCCTGTGCCGCATTCCCCAATTTATCTCCACCGTCCGAACCCTGCAAACTCAGTGCTGGCAAGCCCAGTGCCATTGCTTCTGCAACAGCAAAACCGCCGCCCATCATGGGTGGATTAACATAGATGTCGCCGCATGCCAGATATTTGACGGCATCTGCACAAAAGGCGATACAGCCTACCTGCTCCGCACTTGCTGCCTGCAAGGCTGTCGGCATGGCACCACTGCCACCTATGATCAACCACTGCACCTGGGGATGTTCATGCAATACTTGTAGCATGGCCCTGGCCCATGCACCCTGTATCCTCGATTCACTCTCATTGACGAGCGTGACCAGCAGCAGTTTGTCTTGTGCCAGCCCCAGAGATGCGCGTGTGTGATTACCCTGGATCTCCGGCCTTTGCACGCGGTAAGAATGATGGTAAGCCTGGCTGGCTGGGAAAGCCGTAGTCCATTGCGAAGCCTGCAAACCGTGCAAGTCTTGTTGCGCAGTCAGCCATACATCGGCGGGTGACATCGGCGACAGGGAGTTGATGCCCAGACTGAGTACCGGGCGTGCCGGATAAGTTGCTGCCGCCAACCCTGCATACAAACCAACAAACATGATCAGGTCAGGATCAAATGCGGCAAGCGAACCCAGCAGGCTTTTCCATCTTTGTAGCAGCGAGAAACGCGTATCACCGGTCATGACTTGCCCGCCCTGCCCCAGGTATTTATCCCATCCAGCAGTCACGAATTGCGGCTCGGGTGTATAGGAGTGACTGCCGAGATAATGCCTGAAATCTGGCCCCAGCATTTCTTGCGCTGAGTACAGCACGACTTCATAACCTAGCTGACGCAGGTTTTCTGCCTGCTGCAAGGCCATCAAGGTAGGCGGATGCTTGATATTGCTGACAAAGGGTGCGATCAGGGCTACCTTGCGAACTTCGTTGATGACACGCTGTTTCAACACCTGCGCGGGTTGCACCTGCTGCCATATCCACGAGTTAAGACTGGCGGCAATCGCAGGCAGCGCCAGTTCCTGCAGGCGTTGCTGAAAAGCCTGGCGACCAGGAATATCGAGCAAGACTCTTTGCCAACTATATTGCAAAAACGTGACCATGCGGTCTGCATCATAGGGTTGCAGACTCAGGGCAATTTGTCCGGCCTGTTTCAAATATTCTGACCTGCCGGTCAGCATGTCGAGGAAAGTAGCACGGTAAAACCCTGGCAAGCCGCTGGCAGCGACATTCGCCAGCAGGAATTGCTCAAGCTGCAGCGTCAGCGCCGGCGTAGCATGACGGCGCATCAGATCGACCATCTGGTGCCAGCAATGGCTGGCTGTAGGGTTGGCTACCGTGCGCAAGACCACATCGTCGAGCAGTCTTAATTCTTCGTGTTTTACTTCCATTGCCTGTTCTTTATGTTTTCCCACCAAAATCGGCGGCAGTGGCAGCCAGTCTGCTCTATTCTGGCTCATGAAATTACTACATTGTCATCAACTTCACAATATATCACCCTGTAAGTCGCTGGCAAGCCACTTGCTTTGCTCAGTCTGCATTAAATCTGGTTTAAGATTTGCCTGACCACCTTCTACTCATCCTACTCTGCAAAATTATTATGACTGAACAAATTTCCAACGGCTTGCCAGCCCACATGCCCACCCTCAGGGTCATGCCCATGCCTGCTGATGCCAATGTGCATGGCGACGTATTTGGCGGATGGATCATGTCACAGGTCGATATTGCCGGTGCCATCCCTGCGGCACGCCGTGCCAATGGCCGAGTTGCCACCATCGCAGTCAATTCTTTCCTGTTCAAGCAACCGGTATTCGTTGGCGACCTGTTGTCGTTTTATGCCGAAGTCGTCAAGGTAGGCAATACGTCGATCACGGTATCGGTAGAAGTCTATGCCGAGCGCAACCGCTTGCAGGCTTCGACCGTCAAAGTCACTGAAGCAACGCTGACTTACGTTGCCACAGGCAATGACCGCAAACCGCGCCAGATTCCGCCACTGGAAGAAATCACCAAGGTGGGCTGAGCATTGGTATGAAGTTATCACGCCGTTCGTTTTTACAGCAGTCTCTGCAATTCACTACTTTTGCTGCACTGTCCCAGGCTTTTCCCGGGTTTGCCGCCGAGCGCAGCAGTGTTTATCCTTTCAGCCTTGGGGTAGCCTCAGGTTCGCCGCGGCATGACAGCGTAGTCTTGTGGACACGCCTGCTGCCTGAGCCACTGAATGCAGCCGCCCTGCCCGCCATCCCCTATAAACTGCGCTGGGAAATTGCCGAGGACGAGCAATTCAACCGCATTGCCGGCAAAGGTGAAACCCATGCCTTGCCTGAACTCGCGCATAGCGTGCATGTGGATGTCACTGGCCTGCTGCCAAATCGCTGGTACTGGTACCGCTTCACGCTGGGCGACGCAGTCAGCCCGGTAGGCCGCACTCATACGGCACCGGCGGCCGATGCATTGAACGTCAATCTGCGGTTGGCCGTGGCGTCTTGCCAGCACTGGGAGTTTGGTGAATATGCGGCGCACCGGCATATTGCTGCCAGCAATCCTGATCTGGTGGCATTTCTGGGAGATTATATTTATGAGTGGGGGCCTTATGACTTGCGCCACCCTGGCAAGCCGCGCAACCGTGATATAGAGAGTTTCAGCCTGGCTGATTACCGTGCCCGTTATGCACAGTACAAGACCGATCCGCAATTGCAGGCTGCCCATCATGCAGCACCATGGATAGTCACCTGGGACGATCACGAGATCGCCAACGATTACGCGAATGACAGGGACGAACGTCTGGACGTAAACTTCATGCTGCGCCGTGCGGCTGCCTACCAGGCATTTTATGAGCATATGCCAGTACGTCTGCATGCTGGCCATACCGACTTCGTCAACATGCGTATTTATGAACGGTATGACTGGGGCAGGCTGGCACGTTTCCATGTACTGGATGCCAGACAGTACCGCTCGCACCAGGTGTGTGCCAAGCCTGGGCGCGGTGGTTCGAATTCTGTCACCAACGCAGAATGCAATGAGCGACTGGACCCAAATCGTACTATGCTGGGCATGGAACAGGAGAGGTGGCTGGCACGCGGCTTTGCCAGTTCAACTGCGAAATGGAATATGCTGACCCAGCAAACATTGATGGCGCAATCGAGCCAGACTGTCGTCAATCAGGAAGGCGATGGCAAATTCTGGACCGATGGCTGGGACGGTTATCCCCTTGCCCGCCAACGCCTGATGGATGACCTGCAAAAGCACAAGCCTGCAAATCCTGTCGTGATTTCTGGTGATGTCCATACCTTTTATGCAGCTAATCTGAAGCGCGATTTTTACAGCAAGGCATCTGCCAGCAACCCCATACTGGCGACAGAATTTTGCGGCACGTCGGTGACCTCAAGCTCACGCCCGCAAGAGCGCACTGAGCAATATGTGGCACAAAACCCGCATATCAAATATGGCCGCAGTGATAAACGTGGATTCATGCTGCTTGATCTTTCACCAACCAGGATACAGACACATTTCCTGGCTCTGGATGATGTGGCAAAAGCAGATTCCGGTATTTCCACGCTCAGAAGTTTTGTTGTTGAAGATGGCAGAACGGGTGTGGTCGTAGCGTAGTCGCCAAACTAAAGTGTTGTCCAGTCCTAAAATAGGTTGACAGTTAAAATTGTAAAAAAGACGCCCGATGCACCGCATTGGGCGTTTTGTATTGGAGGGCTAAATGAGGCCTCTCGTTGTTGTAAATATCAATAGATTGCCGGATCATCTGTCGTGCTTCCTCCAGGTTCTTTGGCGTCGAGAGCAAGAATTCATTCTTTAGAATCCCATTAATACGTTCAGCCAGGGCATTCTGGTAACAATCGTACCCATCTGTCATCGAGCAAGTGATGTTGTGCTTTTGATGAATTTGCTGGTAATAGCTGGAACAATATTGAATTCCACGATCAGAATGATGGATCAAAGCTGACTGG
>NZ_JBMPPI010000052.1:0-17746 GCF_049340245.1 Undibacterium sp. TC4M20W | reverse complement strand
TGATACTCTTTCATCTTGAAACTCCTTCTTTTGGTAGAGATAGAAGTTTCAAACCGACCGCCGTATAGGTCAAACCTTGAGGAGTCCCCCGGCAGAGCCGGGGGATTACCTTATTTATTTAGAAATTCCTGATTAAGCCAACTTACTTTCCTCTCGTAGTAGCGGCTTCAGCCGCGAATCTCTGACACTGGCAAGATGATCGACAAGGCCCGCTGTTTGAGGCTGAAGCCGATCCTACAGAGAATCAGGACTCATTCCTTATTCAAAGGTATGCTCAGCCCCTGATAAGCCTGCAATTTATCCGGATTGCGTATGGTGTATAGATCAAGGATTTTTTCACCATCGCTGACGATCGAGATAGTCGCATCGAGTTTGCCATCGATAAAGCGCAGCAAGCCGGGCTCGCCATTGATACTGACTTCGACAAACAGCATGCGTTGCGGGTAAGTTCTGGCGACGACATGGTAGAGGCGCGCTATGCGGGCTGCGCCATGCAGGATGCGGTTGACAGAGGCGATCTTGCCGCCGCCATCGCCTATCATTTGCGCATCGGCGGCAAACAAGGCACTGAGTTCTTTTAAATTGCCGCTTTGTGCCGCCAGACTAAAACGCTGCAGCAGTTGTCTGTGATGATCACGGCTGACCTGGAAGCGCGGTTTTTCCTGGAGTACCCTTTCTTTTGCGCGGTGTACCAGCTGGCGGCAGGCGGCTGCCGTCTTGCCCAGCATGCCTGCGACTTCCGGATAATCGACATCGAATACCTGGTACAAAAGAAAAGCGGCGCGTTCTTCTGCCGATAATCGTTCCAGCATGGTCAAAAACGCTAGCGAAACATCGCTGCTGAATTCTGCCATCAGTTCTGGCGTCTGCTCATCGACTTCTATCACGGGTTCTGGCAACCACGGGCCGGTATAGTTTTCGCGCTCGCGCTTGAGCACACGCAATCTATCGATGCAAAGACGGCTGATGACAGTCACCAGCCAGGCCTGGGGTTCACGGATTTGCAGTAACTCTTCATCGCTGAGCGCATGCCAGCGCAGATAGGTGTTTTGCACCAGGTCTTCAGCCTCAGCCCGCGAAGCCAGCATGCGGTAGGCAATGCCAAACAGGCGGGGTCTATGGTCAGTAAAGCTTTGCAGGCGGTTCATCATGGTGGCGTCCGGTAGGTTCATGATGATAAGACGAAATAGCCCTTCAATTTGTGACAGCAGAATAGAAAAAAACCGCAAATCTTTCAATATACGGTTTTTTCGTCAGCTTAAGCAAGTCAGAATCTGTGGCGTATGCCAGCAATGACACTGGTAGCACGATCCGCCGTGCTGATCTTGTCGCTCATCAGCACTGCATAGACGTCGGTACGCTTGGACAGGTTGTAGTCATAGCCTGCCGACAGGGTGTCGCGCTTGTATTCTGTGTTGGCGGTCAGCGTGCCATTGCGTTTGGTGTTTGCATAGGCCAGCAGGATGTCGCCACCACCTGCGGGTATCTTGGCGCCCAGGCTATAAATCTTGTCATCCATCTGCTTGCCGGCGGCATTGTCGTTTTTGCTGGAAGTATAAGTCGCATACAGCTTGGCGGCTGTCAGGTCATAACTGGCACCAACAAAGTAAGCGGTCTGGTTATTGATTGAAGCAAAATTCACAGGTGCAGATGTGGCATCAACAATCGCTGAACCACCCAGGGGATTTGATACCTGCACTTTTTGGTAGAAGGCACTCAGCGCCAGCGGGCCGTTGAAGTACAAGGCATTCAGACCTATGTTGCGCGTGCCGGTATCACCGGCTTTTTCACCAAACTGGTAATGCATATTGGCGCTAAAGCCTGAGAAATTAGGTGTGCTGTAAATGATTTCATTGCTCCAGCCCGAATCACCGGCGGCTGAATTGGCCCAGGTGCGTGAAGCAAAACCACCAGATGGTACATACCAGTGCAGCACCAGGGGTGAAACATCAAAGGAATCACCAAAGGGATTGAAAATCACCACAGGCAAGAAGCTCGGTGCCAGGTCGCGCCCCAGCGAGACACGGCCAAAGCTGCCGGACAAGGCAACATTGGCATCGCGAGAAAACAGGGTATCGCCACCAAAACGGCCTGACTCACCGGTATCAGGGCGCAGGAAGGCTGTCAGTGCAAATTCTGCCTTGAGGCCACCACCGAGGTCTTCTACCCCTTTGAAACCAAACCAGGACGTGGTCATGCCACCGGGTGTAATGGCAGCCGTGCTAGCCTTGTCACCACTCATTTTGACCGAGCCTACCGACAAATCCACCAGGCCTTGCACGGTGACACTGGATTGCGCCAGCGCAGTACCTGCGCACAAACAAGAAGCGACCGCCAAAACTATGAATTTCATCTGCATTTTCATCTTTTCTTCCTTCTCTCAGGTTTAACAACGATTTTTGTCAGCGTGGTGGCAAATCAAACTTTGTCAGCTCAATCAAGTTCAGGCAGGGTTTGGATGCACCCAACCTGGTCAGCAGGCGCTGCATTTATTTAACAACATACGGGTGGACTTGTTTCCAGTGTTCTGCGATATCGATGCGGCGACAGACCCAGACCTTGTCATGCGATTGCACATAATCCAGAAAGCGCTGGAAGGCACGGAAACGCCCGGGCCGCCCCAGCAAGCGGCAATGCATGCCTATGGATAGCATTTTTGGTGCATTGTCGCCCTCAGGGTCACCTTCGGCATACAGGAGGTCGAAACTGTCTTTGAGGTAATCATAGAAATGCTCGCCGGTATTAAAACCCTGGGGCGTGGCGAAGCGCATGTCATTGCTGTCCAGGGTATAGGGCACGATCAGATGTGGATGCTGCTGACCATCGCTGGTCGTCACTTGCGTCCAGAAAGGCAGGTCATCACCATAGTAATCGGCATCATAGGCAAAGCCGCCATGCTCCACCACCAGTTTGCGGGTATTCGGTGAATCACGCCCGGTATACCAGCCCAGCGGTGCTTTGCCAGTCAGCTCGCGCATGATTTGCACGGCTTGCTGCATGTGTTCACGCTCCAGGGCTTCATCCAGGCCTTGATAATGTATCCAGCGCAGGCCGTGACAGGCAATTTCATGGCCGAGTTCACCAAAAGCCTGCGTCAGCTCGGGATGGCGCTGCAAGGCCATGGCAACTCCAAACACGGTCAGCGGCAACTGGCGTTTTTCAAATTCACGCAAGATGCGCCAGACACCGGCGCGGGAACCATATTCATAGATAGATTCCATCGACATATGGCGCGCTTCATAGGCTGCTGCACCAACAATCTCGGATAAAAACTGCTCGGACGCACGGTCACCATGCAGTACGCAGTTTTCACCGCCCTCTTCATAGTTCAGGACAAATTGCAGGGCTACCCTGGCCTGGCCTGGCCATTGCGCATGCGGGACATGGCGGCCATAGCCTATGAGGTCGCGGGGATATTCACTGGAAGGCTTACTGGACTGCGTCATACTTTCATTCTCCGGATGCATCATACTCAGGACAAGTGGATGCCTATTATTCTGGTTCAACACTGAAACTGATTTAAGGAATGCAAGTGACGTGCCATCTTTGCATTTGCACTAAATCATTTTTCAAATTCGTCTACGATTGTCAGCAATTTTTCAAGCTTAGATATACTGCTTTTAGTATATGTTCTATTACGCATCAATTAAACAACATAGTCTTTTTCGCAACAAGCAATAAGTATTCAAATAGGTGTTCAGATAAGTGCGCAAATAAGTGTTCATTAAATGCTGTGTAAGCACACTGTAACAAAGGCAAGCATCTCATCTTCGTGACGACAAGCGCAGCTGGCTTGTTACAATGCAGCCCATGCGCCTGCAATCCATAGACCAATTCCTCATCCAGCCACCTCAACCCAAAAACCTGACGGGTTTTCGTCGTTTTTTACTGGAGTTCTGGTATTTCGGCATCAAGGAGGCGCGCTCTTGCCTGTTTGTCGGCCTGTTTTTTGCATCGATACTGATCGTGCCCAGGGCGGGGCTGTTTGGCTTGCCGCGTTACGATGTACTGTTTGTGATTGCGCTGCTAATACAGGCTGGCATGGTCTGGAGCAAGCTGGAAACTGTCGATGAACTGAAGGCCGTGACCCTGTTCCACATGGTAGGTTTTGCGCTGGAAGTGTTCAAGGTATCGGGTCAGATACAGAGCTGGGCTTATCCTGAGTTTGGCTATACCAAGTTATGGGGGGTGCCACTGTTCAGTGGCTTCATGTATGCCAGCATAGGCAGTTACATCATCCAGGCCTGGCGCCTGTTTGATTTGCGCATACGCCATCATCCGCCTTACTGGATGGCTGGCCTGATAGGCATACTGATTTACCTGAATTTTTTCACTCACCACTATATTGGTGACTATCGCTGGTATCTGGCTGCCTGTGCGTTGGGCCTTTATGCGCGTTCATCAGTGGTATTCCGACCGCTGGACCGTGACCGCAGCATGCCGTTGCTGCTTTCTTTCGTGCTGATCGGCTTCTTTATCTGGCTGGCAGAAAATATGGGCACCTTCTTTGGTATCTGGCGCTACCCCAATCAGTTGGGTGCCTGGTCCACTGTGCATGTGGGCAAATGGAGCTCATGGTCTTTGCTGGTCATCATGACCTTCACCATTGTTGCCCATCTCAAGCATATCAAGCGACATATCCATATTGCTGAATAAATCACTGAGCTGATTTCTAAAGTTTCCAGGCAAAAAAATAGCCCGCTATTCGCGGGCTTAAATCCAAACCTTAGGAGGTGTTGGAGGAGACAGGTACTACTTTAATGCGGTGCAGCATATCTGTATGCTTTATTATCCATATATCAGGTATACATATTTTGAATATCTTTACAGTAACAAATACCACTGAACTTTTCTCTTAGGTAAACAAAGCCACAGCATAGATACCAGTTATGTTTTATCCATCTCTAGAATGAATACTCAAACTGACGTT
Source organism: Undibacterium sp. TC4M20W (assembly GCF_049340245.1). NCBI lineage: Bacteria > Pseudomonadati > Pseudomonadota > Betaproteobacteria > Burkholderiales > Oxalobacteraceae > Undibacterium > Undibacterium sp. TC4M20W. The sequence continues at coordinate 12,816 of NZ_JBMPPI010000052.1, read as the reverse complement.
CTGTGTGCAAAACAGCTCAGGCGGATCCAGCATTTGGCTGCTATCAATGCGGCTTTAATGCGACTTCAATGCTGATTTGTTGCGACGAGGCATAGCCTTGATTACCAGAACTTGCCCGCGCTCACGACAAGCCTGGATGATATTGTCGGCCCAGGCCCTGGTGACCAGGTAGTTACTGCCACTCATCTCTGCTTCGGTGGCGACAACATCGGTTTTTAAATCTACCCTGGCTTTATGATGCAGCCACGATAAGCCTTCTTCTTCCACTGCTTGCGTAAAGAAATTCATGAGGAGGATGGACTGATCCTCTTTCCAATAAGCGTACAAAGCATTTTCACCGGTCTCGGTTTTGACGCTCGCGATATAAATATGCTGAGGCTTGGCTTTTGCATTGCCGGCATAGTGGCTGACAAACTGCTGCAATGCGGCGCGCATTTCTTTAGTCACTAATATTGCTTGTGAAACTGCTGCCTGCTCAGATTTGTCTGGCTGTGCGGCCTCTGCAAACAAGTTATGAGCAGACAGCGTCAAACAAATAAGGGTGCGGGAGATGAGTTGGCGTTTCAAGTACATGAAGTTCTGAAAGGGAATTGACATGACAATGATCATATCATTCTAACAAATCAATACCCTGACCATACAAGAAGAGGGCATATAGCTCACCAGTTGCGCAAAGAAGGACGGACAAAAAAGGGCAAAAAAAAACCCGCAAACTTTGCGGGTTTAAATCCAAACCTTAGGAGGTGTTGGAGGAGACAGGTGTAACTATATCGCAGCGCAACAAATTTACCAAGATCTATTTATGCATATCAATCATTTATAAATCACATATCAGGGCATGTGAAATATTTCCATGTGGAATAGAAAAAATCATGAAATTGACAAATGCAGAGCGAAGAATTAAAAAAGCAAAAAAAAACCCGCGACCTTGCGGTTGCGGGTTAAATCCAAACCTTAGGAGGTGTTGGAGGAGACAGGTACTACTTTATCGCACCGCAGCAAATAAGTCTTCTTTATTTTTGACATAATCGTTATCACTGTTTCAGATATCTCTCACCTTACCCATGGTTTTCGCATATGTCTGCCTTGCTGTCGTCTGATTGTCGTCTGATTGTCGTCTGATTGTCGCCTGAATGTAACCTGAGTTTGGCATCACAGCAGCAGAGAAATGTAATTTGCATAATTATTCCAGTCTAGTCATTCATTACTCCAGCATATAATGACAATAATGAAATCTTTCTTATCAAAAAGATTTTCTCTCTCTGCCAGACTATACACAACTCCATCCATGTCATTTTTACGCCTGCACTCCCTGCTCCAGCAATCTGGCAAAGCTCTTGTTTATATGGGCCTGGCGCTCGCCTCTTCCGGCGTGGCCACCATGGCTGGAGCGGCAGATCTGGCAACACATAATCTTGGCTTTGAAGAATGGCAAGCAGGGCCAAGCCTGCCGTCTGGCTGGAAAATGTTGATGGAAGCGCATACCGTCAGCGCCGACTGTGAGCAAGCGAAAGAGGGCAAATGTTCAGTCAAGATTGAAAGTAATGCAAAGATCCCGAAAGGGGCGATGACAGCTATAGGGCAAACACTGGTCGCCAGCACGATAGGTGGCCATCCTTTGCGTTTGTCTGGCTGGATCAAAACCAGAGATGTCAACAATGGCCGCGCTGAACTCTTGTTCCAGGTCGATGGCAAATTAAAGAAAGCCGTGGCAGAGGCCATGCTGGCCAAGCGTGGCCCTACTGGCAGCAAGGACTGGCAACGCTTTGAGATTAAAGTGCCAGTGGCTGCCAATGCAGCGTTTGTTCATTTTGGTGTCGGCCTGGTGGGCGAAGGTACGGCCTGGTTTGATGATATAAAACTGGAGGTCGATGAAAGTATTGCGGTACCTGATATCGCGGAAATAAAGAAGCCCGCGCGTCCACAAAAGTTCATGCAATTGCTGGATGATCAGAGCCTTGCCCTGCCTGCCGGACTGATCCCAACCATACAACCCGCGTGGCAAGTAGGCATACAAAAAAATGCCCACAGCCTGCGCTCACTTTTTAGCGATGACTTCAGCGACCTGCAATTCCTGAAACCCCTGCTGAAAGACAAGCGCATCGTTCAACTCGGTGAAAGCGCCCATGGTATCGCCGAGTTCAACTGGATGAAAACCCGCCTGATCAAATTCCTGCATCAGGAAATGGGATTTGAACTCATCGCCATGGAAGCATCAATGACTGCGGCTGATGCAGCCTATGTCAATCTCGATAAAACCTCTGACCTTGAAGCCATGCGCAGCAGCCAGTTTGGCACTCTCGCCACCGATGAAATCCTCAACTTGTTCAATTACCTGAAGCAGGGTGCAGTAGGCAAACCCCGCCTGATACTTGCCGGATTTGATAATCAGGACAGCGGTTATCTGGGACATCAAAATATCATCGCCAGGTTCAAATCCATGTTGTCGGTGATAGACCCAGCCTTGGCCGGGCAAGTAGATGGAATTGAAGAGAAATTGAATGCCCTGTTCAACAAGGAAATACCCGTGACCGCGGCAAACGAATTTCCTGAGCACTATAAGCTCATCGCCGATACGCTGTTCAAGAACCGCACAACACTGGCCAAGCAGTTTCCAGCATACATGGTAGATATGGCGATACAGGAAGCCAGATCGAGGGCAACGTTTAGCCAGCAAATGGCCTTCTCCCCGATGAGCAATGAATACACAGAAATGCGCGACCAGCGCATGGCTGAGAACCTGAATTTTCTCGCCGACACTGTCTATCCGGAAAAGAAAATCATCGTCTGGGCCCATAATTTTCATATCGCCAATGACTGGACAGACAAAGCCCACGCAAAAACCATGGGTGTATGGATGGCAGAAAAACGCCGCAAAGAAATGTACACCATAGGCCTGTATATGGGCCGCGGTGTTCTGGGTAGCTATGGCAAGGAAGCTTACACTGAAATTGCAGCGCCACCAACAGGCAGCATGGAAAGCATACTCGCGAATGGCCGTCTGAAGATGAGCTTTGTTGATTTTTCACTAGCAAAACCAGATGCCAGTAATAGCTGGATGTTCGCGCCAGGCTATGCACGCTATTGGGGTATGACGCCAGAGGCGATTACTCCAGCCAAAGCCTATGATGCCGTGATTTATATAGACAGTGTTACTCCTTCAGAGTATCCACACTGAGCTCGAAAACATGACGCCTGAAATATGCGCAGACTGTGCATGTTTCAGGCCGAACCATCATCAGCACCAGCCAGATTATCGACGTCAAAATCAAAGTCATTGTCATTGCCTGACTGGTTTGCAGAACGCCTAGCCTGTTGTCTCTTTAACTCTGCGGCGGCCTCTTCTTCTTGCCGTTCACGTTCACGGATATCGCGCAATTCTTGCCTGGACATGACGATAGTTTCAGGGAGGGCAATGCCGCACTTTTCGCATTTGGCGTAGCGCCGGTTAAAGACGGCGAAACCACATGCAGGGCATTTTTGTTCAGGCATTCGACTCTCCGGCTTTATCATTTATCAAACAGCGCATCAACCATTCCTGTGACTCATGAGTAGATCAAACGCCAAAAGATAACAATCAGGTATTTAAATGACAAACTGAAAAATGCGATGACTCAACTTCTTGAGTACGGCGATGATTTAAACAATTGAATGAGAAGAAAATTGAGCGATTAATTATACTCATTAAGGCTGCTAAATCTCAGATGGAGGAAATATACAAAAGCATGGCTAGCGCATCTGCTTCAAACTTGGGATCGTCTTTTAAAGCATATGTCAGCATACTGGCAAGTATTAATCCTTGTTCGTCCCGTGAAAGTTTCTTAGACCATGGAAAAATTGGCTCTTCACTCTTCTTATAAAATGGAGGGAAATTTCTATATGCGGAAGGTTTCCAACATGCCCCTCCATAATGCCGTAATCGGGCTTCATTTGAGATAATTTCACATGCTATGCACCTGGCAAAGGCAGACAAATGCTCTTCGTCTTCATGCAAATCCAATTTACTGACATTTGCCAGCAAGATATCAGCAACTGATTCAAATCGCTGTTTAACTATCCCTGCGTCCAGCAAAGCACAGCCCTCAATAAGTTTCTCAAGCTTTTCTTTACCTTGAAACTCAGTACCATCAAGCACTATTCTTTGTAGTGTCATAATTTACTCAGGTATTTAAATGGCAAGCTGAAAAATGCGACGGAGCCACTTCCCTGAGCAGGGGCTGTTCTGTCACGCACCTCGGCATCGCATGCGGGCAGCGTGGATGAAAGTGACAGCCAGTCGGTGGATTTAGCGGGGAAGGAATTTCACCCTTGATGGCGATGTATTCCATCTTGCGCACTTCCAGCCTCGGGGCGGATGCCAGCAAGGCTTGCGTGTAGGGATGGTTAGGTCGTTCAAAAATTTCTGTCGTCGCGGCGGATTCAACCACGCGGCCCAGGTACATGATGAGTACACGGTCAGACACATGCCTGACGACGCCAAGGTCATGGCTGATGAACAGATAAGTCAGGTTCAGTTCATCGCGCAGTTTGATGAACAGGTTCAAAACTTGCGCCTGTATCGACACATCCAGCGCCGCTACAGCTTCATCGCACACCAGCAGTTCAGGCTTGACGGCCAATGCTCTGGCGATGCCAACACGGGCGCGCTGGCCACCAGAAAACTGGTGCGGGAAGCGCTTTAGCACAGCCGGGTCCAGCCCTACTTTTTGCAGCAGGTGTTCTACATATTCCTGCTGCTCTGCAGCCTTGATGATGCCATGCACGACCGGAGCTTCACCGACGATGTCTTGCACACGCAGGCGCGGGTTCAGCGAGGCATACGGGTCCTGGAATATCATTTGCACGGCCAGTTGCATTTGCTTGCGTTTGACCTGGTCCATGTCTGCCAGGTTTTCACCACGCCACCAACGGGTACCATCCGACAAACTATGCAGGCCCACGGCCATGCGCCCGAGCGTAGATTTGCCGCAGCCGGATTCACCAACCAGGCCGACGACTTCACCCGCTTGCATATTCAAATCAACCTGATCAACGGCGTGGACAATTTGCTGTTTGCTGTCAGCACCGAATAGCTGGGTCAGCTTTTCAGTCAGTGCGACAGGTTTGGCAAAACGCTTGCTGACCTGGCGCAATTCCAGCAAGGCTGGCTCGCGGATATCAGTCATGCGTCACCTCTGTCACTGCTTGCATCGGATGGAAGCAGAGTACGCTATGGCCGTGCAGATTTTCCACCACCGGGTCTTGCTCACAAACCGCAGTGGCACGCTCACAGCGCAGGCGGAATGCACAGCCCCGCGGCAGGTTCAGCAAAGACGGAGTTGACCCCGGTATCTGGCGCAGGCTTTGCCCATGCAGGTTGCGAGATGGTGAAGAAGCGATCAGGCCATGGGTATAGGGATGCCAGGCCTGTTCCAGTACTTGTTGCACGCTGCCACTTTCGACTATCTTGCCGGCATACATGACGGCGACGGTATCAGCCAGGCCCGCCACTACGGACAGGTCATGGGTAATCCAGATCAGTGCAGTACCAGATTCACGGCATAGCTTTTGCATTTCATAAAGGATCTGCCCCTGTATGGTCACGTCAAGTGCGGTAGTCGGCTCATCGCAGATAATCAGTTCGGGCTCATTCAAGAGTGCAATGGCGATTGCCACCCTTTGCCGCATGCCGCCAGAAAACTGGTGCGGATAGGACAGCAGTCTTTCATCTGGCGAGGGTATGCCAACCTTGACGAGGGCAGCGCGCGCCATGTCGCGTGCTTTTTCACGGCTGACCTGCTGATGAGCAAAAATGGTTTCCATCATTTGCGTATCGATGCGCAAGACCGGGTTCAGGGTCATCATCGGGTCCTGGAATATCATGGCGATACGGTTGCCGCGAATTTGCCGCATGGCTTCTGCCGACAGGCTGCGCAAGTCCTGGCCCTTGAACAAGACCTTGCCCGCCGTGACTTTACCAGGAGGATCGATCAGGCCCATGATGGAATAAGCCGTCATGGATTTACCAGAACCGGATTCACCGACCAGGCCCATGATTTGGCCTGGCTGTACGCTGAAGCTGACATTATTCACTGCGCGCACAGTACCGGCACGGCTGGCAAATTCAGTCTGCAGGTTTTGTACTTCCAGAGTCGCCATTGTCATATCGTGCTCCACCTATTGTGTCTGCAAGCGCGGATTGAGTACATCGCGAAAATGGTCAGCCACCAGATTGATGGACACCACAGTCAGCAACAAGGCCAGACCGGGATAAAAACTGATCCAGTACTTACCGGATAACAGGTATTGATAGCCATTGGCGATCAGCAAACCCAGTGAGGGTTCAGTCACTGGCAAACCCAGTCCCAGGAATGAGAGTGTTGCTTCCAGCGAAATCGCCGATGCCACCTGCAAGGCTGCGATGACGATCAATGGCGGCAGGCAATTCGGCAGCAAGTGACGCCAGATAATGCGTGCCGGGGACAAGCCCAGGCCGACCGCGGCTTCTATATATTCTTTCTGTCTTTCCACCAGCGCCGCACTGCGGGCCGTGCGCGCATAGTAAGCCCATTGCACCAGCACCAGCGCGATGATGATCTTGCCTACGCCCTGCCCTGTCAGCGCCAGCAAAATCATGGCGATCAGGATGGCGGGGAAAGATAACTGTATGTCAGCAATACGCATGATGATGGCTTCGACACGACCACCCAGATAACCAGCGAGTAAACCCAGACTGAGGCCGATTGCCAACGCAATCACGGTGCTGGAAAACCCGACGATGAGTGAGATACGCAAGCCATAGAAGATGGCCGACAACATGTCGCGGCCCTGCTCATCAGTGCCTAGCAAAAAACTGTGCTTGCCATCGGCAGAGAGTTTGCCGGGTTCCAGGCGTGAATCCATGACATCCAGTGCCATCAGGTCATAAGGATTTTGCGGCGAGATCAGTGGCGCAAATATCGCCAGCAAGACCAGCAGCAATAAAACCAGACTGCCAAGGCTGGCGATGCGGCTGGCAAAAAAGTCGCGCAAGAAACGCTGCAGGGGCGTTTCAATTTTTGGAGTGATCGTTTCAGTCATCGCGGTCATAAAAATCAGCCCCTGCTTTCTGACAAACGCACACGGGGGTCCAGCAATGAATACACCACATCCACCACCAGGTTAATGAGGATAAACAGACTGACGATCAGCAGCAAATAGGCAACGATGACCGGCCTGTCCAGCACACGTATCGAATCAATGATGAGCTTGCCCATGCCCGGCCAGGCAAACACCGATTCAGTGACAATCGCAAAAGCGATGATGGAACCGAATTGCAAGGCAATCACAGTCACGATAGGGATAAGGATATTCTTGAGTACATGCACACCGATGATACGGCTATTGCGCAAACCCTTGGCGCGGGCAAAGCGCACATAGTCTTGCAGCAGCGCTTCTTGCGCACCCGAGCGCGTCAGGCGTATCACCATGGCGATATTAAAAAGCGCCAGGTTCAGTGCAGGCAAGAGCAAATGCTTGAGGCCATCAATACTCAAGAAACTCACAGGCACACCGAGCAAGAGCGTAGTCTCACCACGCCCGCTGGAAGGCAACCAGCCCAGTTGCACGGCAAACACCATGATCAGCATCAGCCCTACCCAAAAGGTAGGCAGGGAGAAGCCCAGTATCGATACCGCCATGATGCTTTTTGCAGCAATACTGTCAGGCCGCAAACCGGCCAGCAAACCCAGCGGTATGCCCAGCAAGATCGCAATCAAGATGGCAAATACGGCCAGCTCCAGTGTGGCGGGCATGCGTTCCAGGATCAGGCCCAGTGCGGGTGTCGCATAAGCGAAGGAGCGCCCCATGTCACCCGCCAGGGCATTTTTCAGGAATAGCCAGTATTGCTGCGGCAGGCTCAGGTCCAGGCCAAAGGCAGCGATGATACGCAGGCGTTCTGCCTGGTCTGCCTCAGGGCTGATCAGGATGTCGATGGGATTGCCTATTGCATACACGCCAGCGAATACCAGCAGTGACATGAGCAGCAAAACTGCCAGGCTTTGCAGCAGGCGGCGCAAGATGAACCCTGGCATGTATCAGACCTGCCTTGAGATTATCGGCAGATACAGGGAATCCGCCGGGGCTGGCCCATGGCTGGTTTTCCGGCATGAAAGTTTCATGAGTATCTGCATTGCGTATATAAAAATGTTTTACCGTCTTTTAGCGAATTTTACAGGCTTTATGTCAGGCTCGTGCGCAGACTCGTGCGCAGGTTCGTGCAGACTGTACCATCTGCTACACTGAGCAAGCTGCGGGCCTTGCCTGCGACTCTACCCGTATAAACTGAGCTTACATGCCCATCAACAAGCGTATTGCATTGCGTATTGCCCTGCATCTTTTCCTGATCCTGCTGGTCCTGATACTGCCACCTGTGGTGTATGACTACATCAGTCATACTAAACTCAGCAATGTGCCTGGCATGCTCATGCTCGGTGGTCTCAGTTACCCTGCCTATTTTTCTTACCTGGCAACGCGCCTGCGTAGCGACCGCGCCAGACTGATATTGCTGCACCTGATCGCGCTGCTGACGATCTCTTTCTTCATGCTTGAGGCCAGTGGCCGTGCTACCCCGCTGATCGTACTCTTGTTGCCCGCCATCCTCGGTTTGATCACGCTGCCTGCGGCTGCCATTGCCCGGTTGCGCAAGCAAAGGGCACTGGCAATCAACTGCCTGTGGAGCAGTCTGGTGTCTGGCCTCTTGGGTCTGATACTAAGCATGCTGGCCATTTATGGCGCGGGCATGAGTGCCATGTCTGGAATGCGCTGGTAAGGTAAGCTGGTCAAGGCGTTTAGTCAAAGCAGTTTTTGTAGTATGTATATACGATCCTGACACAGATGGACCACTACCAGTTTGCCCGGAATCTGGTATCTTTCTCTATACTGAAGAAACATGACGTAAGCGGGTATTCAGGTATTGAGCCTGATTTGGCAGAGATACCGTGCTGGCTATCATTTTTCTTATCAACAGGATAACATCCTGCAAAGAATAGCTTGTGCATATGTTCCAGTAGCTTATTGCCAGCGCATTGATGCAATGCAATCCGGAGACAAAAAATGAACCTGATCGACCCTATCGTCCAATTCCAGGCTGAAATCCAGCAAATCCGGCGTGATATCCACGCCCACCCTGAGCTTTGCTTTGAAGAACACCGCACCTCTGAAGTTGTCGCGCAAAAGCTGGAGGCCTGGGGTATACCCATCATCCGTGGCCTGGCAGGCACAGGCATAGTCGGTGTCCTCAAGAATGGCACTAGCGAACGGGCCATAGGCTTGCGTGCCGACATGGATGCCCTGCCCATGCAGGAAATCAACACCTTTGCCCATACCTCAAAACACGATGGAAAAATGCATGCCTGCGGCCACGATGGCCACACCGCCATGCTGCTGGGCGCGGCGCATTATCTGTCCAAATATAAAGAATTTGACGGCACAGTCTATCTGATCTTCCAGCCTGCCGAAGAAGGCGGTGGCGGTGCGCGCCGCATGATAGAAGAAGGCATGTTCGACAAATACCCCATGGATGCAGTGTTTGGCATGCATAACTGGCCGGGTGCAGCGGTGGGCACTTTTGGTGTCACACCAGGCCCCATGATGGCCTCATCGAATGAATTTGAAGTCATCGTCAGGGGCAAGGGTGCCCATGCGGCGCAGCCGCACAAGGGCATAGACCCCATCATGGTCGCGGTGCAAATGGCGCAAAGCTGGCAAACCATCGTCAGCCGCAATGCCAGCCCGCTGGAGTCTGCCGTTTTGTCAGTCACGCAAATCCATTCCGGCAGCGCCACCAATGTGATACCGGATGAAGCTACGCTGATAGGCACGGTACGCGCCTTTAGTACACCGATGATAGATCTCATAGAAAAACGCATGCGCACCATAGCCGAGCATACGGCGGCGGCGTTTGATGCCCAGGTGGATTTCCGCTTCAAGCGCAATTACCCACCCCTGATCAACCATGCCAAAGAAACCGCTTTTGCCGCAGAAGTCATGCGCAGCGTGGTGGGTGCAGACAAGGTCGATGATCAGGTAGAACCCACCATGGGCGCAGAAGATTTTTCTTTCATGCTGCAAGCCAAGCCGGGTTGCTATGCCTTTTTGGGCAATGGCGATGGTGGGCACAGGGACATGGGCCATGGCCTTGGGCCTTGCAACTTGCACAACCCCAGCTATGACTTCAATGATGATTTGCTGCCCATAGGTGCAACTTATTGGGTCAGGCTGGCCGAAGCCTACTTGAAAAAAAGCACCTGAGCTGCCATTTACCCAGCCTGTATTTTAAAAAATTACATCTATATCTAGCAGTCCAACCTTAAGAAGACTTTCATGGCCGACGAAAAAGACAACAACGAAGTACAACGCAGCCCTTTCCTCGAAGAAAAGGCCTTCAAATCCCGCACCGTGCTGGTATTTGGCACCATCAATGACAAACAGGCGGCTGAAGTCAGCAAGCGCCTGATCGCCCTGTCGGCAGAGTCCAAAGACCCCATCACCATCCTGGTATCTTCCCCCGGCGGCCATGTCGAATCTGGCGATGTCATCCATGACATCATCAAGTTCATCGATGCACCGGTGAATATCGTTGGCACAGGCTGGGTAGGCAGTGCTGCCGTCAATGTTTTCCTGTCCGTCCCCAAAGAGCGCCGTGTCTGCCTGCCAAACACCCGCTTTTTGATACACCAGCCCAGCGGTGGCATAGGTGGCCAGGCAACCGACATCGCCATCCAGGCCCGTGAAATCGTCAAGATACGCGAACGCATCGCCGCCCTGATTGCCAGAGAATCCGGCCAGACACTGGAAAAAGTGACTGCCGATATCGACCGTGATTTCTGGATGAGTGCTGCTGAAGCCAAGGAATATGGCTTGGTGTCACGGATTATCATCAATCAAAGTGAACTGTCCTAAGACCAGCGTTTACTGAACAGTACCCACTGACCAGGCTCTCAACTCCAGTAAGATCAGGATATGGCTCGCTGCATTAAGCGAGCCATATTTGAATGTGCCAAATCAAGCGAAACGAAGAGGCCAGGCTAAGGAAAGCATTCAGCAGCAGCGGCCAAAGACATCATCGCGACGAATCACGCAAGACCGTGATCTTGCTGTGATACCGCTGTAGTGCTTCGTACTACTTCGGTACTGCTTCAAGCTGCTTAGTACTGCTTAGTACAGTTTTGTCTCCTCGCTCCCTGAGCTTGGTGCTTATTTGGGTGCCTGCTTGGGTGTTTATTCAGCCATGTTTTAGGCAGGTAAACAATAGGTAGTACAACCCGGCGAATGATGGGGATTTCCCTCTACCCGCCCAGCCACTGAAAGTGCGCAATGAAACGAGTACTACGCTGGTTTGCCTGGGGCCTGCTAGGCCTGCTCACCCTCATCGCACTATGCGGCGCACTGTTCGCCTACTTCATCTATTCCCCAGCACCCGTACGTCCCAACTTATCTGGCGCTGTGCAAAAAGGCAGCATACAGGCAGGCGGCATCAAGCGCACCTACATCAGCTATGTGCCACGCGACCTGCCCAAAGGCGCACCGCTGGTGCTGGTCATGCACGGCTCAGGCCAAAGCGCAGAAGACATACGCGTAGAAACCGGCTACGGCTTCGAACGCCTCGCCGACCAGCATGGCTTCGCCATCGCCTACCCAGACTCCTACAGCTTTGACTGGAACGATTGCGGCAAGACCGGCGACTACCAGGTCAATGGCCGCGACATCGACGATGTCGGTTTCCTCAACGCCCTGACCGACAAACTCATCAACGACCTCGGCACAGACAAAACCCGCGTATTCGCCACCGGCGTCTCCGCAGGCGGCTTCATGTCACTACGCCTGGCACTGGAATCCCCAAGCCACTTCCGCGCCGTAGCCGCAGTTTCAGCAAGCGTGCAAGTCCCCCAAAACTTCCGCTGCAAACCCGCAGGCACAGGCCAAACCTCCGTCATGATCATGAACGGCACCAAAGACCCGCTAGTGCCCTACAACGGCGGCGAAGTAAACCTGCTAGGCCTGTTCTACAAATGCGGCGACGTACTCAATGCCCGCGCATCAGCACAATACTTCGCAGACCTGAACAAGATCACAACCGCACCCACAGCGCAGATGACCGCAATCTCAGGTGTCGATGTGGAACGCATAAGTTGGAAGCAGGACGCCAGAACCGAAGTTAAACTCGTCACCATTCACGGCGGCGGACATGGCCTGCCACAACCCTACTACCGACGAGCACGGCTGCTAGGGCCGTCTCCGATGGCTCCGAATGGGGCGGAGATGATTTGGGAGTTTTTTGCGCGGGAGCAGCAGTGAGGGAGCTTGCAGTTAACGCGATAAAGTGTTGTAATTTTTCGTGCTTTGGCAACGTAGATTGTTTTTTCATTCCACAGTACAGCACACGTGGTCTGATATATATAATTAGCAAAGACGTATTTAGATTTTTCGTTGTCTCAAACACAACCTGCTTGAACTGTTGCTAAAAAATCTTTCTTCAAGATACTTGGCAAGCAACTTCACTAATTGCAACGAAAGCGATTCGATGAGGACAACAGAAACCCATTCACCGCACGCAACTGCTAAGACTAGAGCAGTTACTGCACAGTGTGCGTTGACATAAAAATGAGGTGTACTGTCAATAACGGACACTCATGTTTCAAGCAGCCTGCGATTGTTGATAGAAATTATCAGCAAACAAAGCAGGTGGAATATAGCCGAGGCGTGAGTGACGACGCTGGCGATTATAAAAGCTTTCGATATATTCCTGAACAGCAGCCTGTGCATCAGCACGGGTCGGGTAGTGCTGGTGATGTATCA
>NZ_JBMPPI010000051.1:0-24502 GCF_049340245.1 Undibacterium sp. TC4M20W | reverse complement strand
CAGGTTTCAAACCTAAGGTACGATCCGGCATCCAGTCACTCGATCTTGATATGCCTACCAAGAACTTGTTGGTAGCTATATTAACGAATAACTACCGAAGGCGTCATAATACAAGGTACGATTAGCGAAAGCGTAATCGTACGCATGTCAGGGACGTAGATACTGTTATCCAAGCCATCAACCTACTTCTCCACTCTGCCCTATCCTCGACATATTTCCCTCTATCCAGTCCGTGAGTGCCGCCAGATGTTGTGCGACTTCGACGCCTGTTGCTGTGAGGGTGTAATCCACACGCGGTGGCACTTCGTCATACGAGTGGCGCAGCACAAAGCCATCATTCTCCAGCGCCTGCAGCGATTGCGCGAGCATCTTTTCGCTGACGCCGCCTATGCTGCGTCTGAGCTCGCTGAAGCGGTGCGTGCGCTTTTGCAAAACCAGCAGCACAAGCAGGCCCCAGCGGCTGGTGACGTGCTGCAACACCGCGCGCGACGGGCACTCGGCCACGAGTACATGGCCTTTGTCATAAACAGCGGCCTGCTCTGCAGGGATATCCAGCGATTTGATCGACATATCAGTGAACTATAACAGTAAAAAAACGAAGTACCTGCCATATGCGCAGCGCCCAGAATAGCCTTGCCCCGCCTTGCCAGGAAGATGTCTGTCACGTTCGCTTTCACTGTGACAACTGACTAGCTTACCTTCAGGTACGTACTTACAAAAAGTTTGTGTGTCACGTATTCTGCCAATTCCGCAATCATTTGAAAACCCTCTTCCCATGAAAAACCCTAACTTTTCCCTGCGCAGCCTGATGGTGGCGCTCATGTTGACATGCATCAACGCCGCCTGTTTTGCCGCTGCCGAAGCACCGCTGACGCTGCACACCTACCGCGCAGACGCGCGTGGCTTTAACGTGGTTTCAACTCTGGTCACCGGCAAGACCGATGCGGTGCTGATCGATGCCCAATTCACCCGCGCCGATGCCTACCGCCTGGTTGGCAAAATTCTTGATAGTGGTAAAAATCTCAAAACGATTTTTATCAGCCAGGGCGACCCAGACTACTACTTCGGGCTGGAGGTGATACACCAGGTATTCCCGCAGGCCCAGATCGTCGCCACCAGCGCAACGGCGGCACATATCCAGGCCAGCCTGCCAGAAAAACTGAAGGTGTGGCAACCCATGCCCGGCGTCAATGGCCCGCTGGCGCCTATTGTTCCTGGTGTGCTGAAGGGCAACACGCTGGAACTGGAAGGCCAGCGCCTCGAAGTGATAGGCCAGGACGGCCCTTCGCCGCTCTACACCTTCGTCTGGATACCCGCGATCAAGGCAGCAGTAGGTGGCGTGCGGGTGTTTGGCGACATGCACCTATGGATGACAGACAGCGGCTCGCCAGCGGAACGCCAGTGCTGGATCAACGACCTCAAGCGCATAGAGTCACTAGGCCCGCAAACCGTGGTAGCCGGACATGCGAAAGAGGGTCAGCCAAGTGACCTGAGCGCAGTACGCTATAGCATCAACTACCTCAATGCTTACGGAGAAGAACTGGCAAAAACCAAAAACTCTGCCGCCCTCATCAAGGCAATGAAGGCACGCTATCCACAAGCCATAGGCGACGAGGTGCTGGGATTAGGCGCAAAAGTCAACAAGGGCGAAATGCCGTGGGTGGCAGCAACGCAGTGCAAATGAATGCAAGTGAATGCGCGCAATAAACCAGGTGCCGCAGACATGTACCTGACATAATTGCCCACAAAAAAAAGCCCGCGACACGCGGGCTTTTTGCTGTGCGATGTGTGGCAACTCAGGGACGTAGGTACGATTAGCGCAAGCGTAATCGTACGCATGTCAGCGTTTGCTAGCTATTGGGATTGAAAAATACTAGCACTTTAATGACGTGTTTTTTTAAGATAAAAAATGTTATTGAGACGGTATTTTATGATGTTCAATCTTTGAAAGATCGTGTTTTTCAAAGATATCATTCGTACGATTACGCTTGCGCTAATCGCACCTACGCTGGCTGCTCTTATGCAAAATTGCGTGCAAACCTGTGCAGAGTTTTGTACACTTTTACATGAGACAAACGTATCATAAGCCTGCCCGTCAGAAAACTGGGGCAGGCGCTTATCTGAAAACGGTGAGATTCGAACTCACGGCCCCCGACAGCGATTGCTGTATTTAGACAGGTGCATTCAACCGCTCTGCCACGCTTTCAAAATTCTTATTTCTGCACACAAGTTGCGTGCACATTTTATCTCTGGTTAATCTCGTTCTGCCTGGCAGCAAACGACGCTGGATGCCAGATCAAGTCTGGCATGACGGCAGTGACATCAATAGTCATCGTGGTGCGCGTGGTGGGACTCGAACCCACATGCCAAAAGGCGCCGGTTTTTAAGACCAGCGTGTATACCATTCCACCACACGCGCAAAACCGGTTTGCAGTTTCTCGTAGGGTGCGCCATGCGCACCAGCACACCCGTTTCGTTGATCAACGATGGTGCGCACGGCGCACCCTACAAAATCATGCAATACTCAAACTGGTCGGAGTGCGAGGATTTGAACCTCGGACCTTCTGCTCCCAAAGCAGCTGCGCTACCGGGCTGCGCCACACTCCGAAAAAACTTTTCACTACTCAAAACTGGAAGGGGATCAAGAATTCGAACCCTAGCTCACAGTCCACTTACGCCGGGTTCAACACCCGATGCCGTCACTGTTTGGCTAATCCTCTGTAAAACTGGTGCGCGCGGAGGGACTTGAACCCTCAATCCTTTCGGCACTGGTTTCTAAGACCAGCATGTATCCCAATTCCACCACACGCGCATACAACTCTCTCGCTCACCGGCATGCCTGCCGATGCCCTTACTTACTGGCGGAAACGGTGAGACTCGAACTCACGGGACCTTTCAGCCCTACTGTCTTCCAGACAGCTGCAATGGCCGCTCTGCCACGTTTCCAAATTTCCAAATACTGGTGCGCATGGAGGGACTCGAACCCTCAAACCTTGCGGTGCTGGTTTTTGAAACCAGCGTGTATTCCAATTCCACCACATGCGCTTCAAACTTACTGATACGGTAGAGTGCGTTGTAACGCACCGTCCGCGAGCCTGAAAATTCTTATCTTTTTAGGCATTTATTTTTAACGCATCTACATCGCATTTTTTCATTTCACTTTCTCGTAGCGGGACGAGGTGGTGCGTCAAGACGCACCCTACTAATCTGAAACCAGCGTGTCTTCCAATTCCACCACATGCGCGTCGTTCATTCTTCAACCTGCTTTGGGGTGACCACCCGGAGTCGAACCGAGATAAGCGGATTCACAATCCACGACTTTCACCATTAAGTTATGGTCACCCCAAAGCAGGCTGTTCAATCTTTACGTCTCGTAGGGTGCGCCATACGCACCAGCAAACACGTTTCGTTGATCAACGACGGTGCGCACGGCGCACCCTACAAAATCATGCAATACTCAAACTGGCAGGGGATCAAGGATTCGAACCTTGGAGTGTCGGGTTCAAAACCCGATGCCGTCACCGCTTGGCTAATCCCCTGTAAAACTGGTGCGCACGGAGGGACTTGAACCCTCAATCCTTTCAGCACTGACTTCTGAGGCCAGCGTGTATTCCAATTCCACCACATGCGCTTAATTCATTCTTCAACCTGCTTTGGGGTGACCACCCGGAGTCGAACCGGGATAAGCGGATTCACAATCCACGACTTTCACCATTAAGTTATGGCCACCCCAAAGCAGGCTGAATTTTTTCTTTCATTGCTGAACCTTTGCTTGTTCTCGTAGGGTGCGCCGTGCGCACCAGCACACCCGTTTCGTTGATCAACGATGGTGCGCAAGGCGCACCCTACCAAGCTGCAAATTCAGGGTGTAGAGAACGCCGTTTACAACGACGCCCTCTACAGAACGATGCAACGTTCAAACTGGTCGGAGTGCGAGGATTTGAACCTCGGACCTTCTGCTCCCAAAGCAGTTGCGCTACCAGGCTGCGCCACACTCCGATATGACTGTTGATGCCTGCTGCAATCTGCAATCTGCAATCAGGCTAAAAATTCTGCGGTATAAAAACTAAAAAGCCCGGTGCGTTAATCGCATCCGGGCTTGTCGCTACAGGTGGCCTGACCATTAACTGGTGAGGCTTGCCTGTGGGGTTTCCCCCCGGATGTTGAATTGCACGCATGCGCCCAGATGATGCAAGGGCAAGGCGAAGAGCGGGCTGATTAATGTGGGCTGCAGTTGCAGGGTGGGCTGCGCTTGCAGTACTGGCTGCGACTGCAGGTCAGTGGCTAAATGGGATGGGAGCGATACTGCATCCAGCAGCGCTGCGCCAGCCTGTGCCATGCCCTGCGCGATGAGGCGCAGGTTCTGGTGCAGTGGTTGGAGTAGCGTTGCGTTCACAATAGGTCCTGTTCTTTAAAATTGATGTTGGTATTCAAGTGGGTGTTGCTGTATTCGATGGATGTATCTTGCCACAGCTTTTTAAATAAAACAAGCATGGCATGAAGAATTTATTCAATTAATTGATATATTTTTGCAACAGGCGGACATTTTACTAGGAAATTAAACTACGAATATGCGCATGTCCGCACTATGAAAATGGCTTGATTTATTAAAATTTATGCTAGAGTAAATTACATTGAAATATTTTTTAATAGGACTTACGCAAAACCGCCCCAGCTGCGTTGCAGCTCCTCTCCTAGGAGCCGCGTACTAAAGTACTGTCTTCGTCGCTGACGGTGTAATCGGGGTTTCAAGCAACACGTTGCTTGCCGATGAAACGAACATCCCTTGCCAGGGATGTTTCCCACAGCGATAGCCTTGCTGGGACAATTTTGCGTAAGTCCTATTTAATATGCTTGAAATTTGATGTAACTGGGCAGAATTTTTAGCATCCCACATGCGCTCGACTTACAGATGCCAATCGCAAGTGTGCTGTTGTAGCCCACTCCCCTTCAAGGGATGCAGCCGGAGTTTCACAAAGCATGCTTTGCGAATTCCCACAAATCCCCCCTTGAAGGCAAGGGAGAAAAGGCATCCCCATTTGCATCCCCACCGGAATAAGCCATGCCACAAACCACCACAAACTACATCCAGCCCGCGTCCCCACTCTGGCAGAACTGGAGCCAGAACCTGTTTTACCAGGGCGATAATTATTACTACACACCACGCACGCGCGCAGAATTGCAAGCCATCGTCAGCACCGCTGCGGCACAAAAAAAACAGCTACGCATATCCGGCCAGCGCCATTCGCAGACCCCGCTGGTGGCGAGTAGCGAGACGCCTGCGAGTGGTGTCGTCATCGTCGATCTTTCCTGCTATGCCGACCTTGGCAACAATGGCGACCAGCGCATGCAGATCAGCAGCGATGGCAAGAGCGTTACCGTGAACACTGGCGTGCGTGAAGATGAGCTTGATGCCTTCCTGACGCAAAACAAACTGATGCTGGAAACCGTGACGGCCGGTGGTTTTTTCAGCCTCGGTGGCATGACGGCGGTGGATGTGCATGGGGCGACCGTGCAGGCACCTATCTTTGCCGAAACCGTGAGCGCCTTTGCCATCATGGGGCCCAGTGGCAATGTCACCACCATCGACGCCAGCTCGCCCAAGGTGGGCGCATGGTCACCACTGCAATTTGCCCGCGTGTCACTGGGCAGCCTTGGTATCGTGACTGCCGTTACCATCAGCGTCTTGCCACGCCCTTTTGCCAATTGTCTGGCTGCGGGCATCAGTGACTTTGTGTGGGAGAATGCCGCCAACTTTGGTGCTGGTCTGTCTGCCCTGCTGGCCTCTAAATCCAGGGTAGAAACCTTCTTCAATCCCTATGCCATGACTGGCACCAACAATTTCACCGCCGCCTGGTGGAATGTAGAAAGCAGCTCGGGTGCAGCCCCGGTAGCAGAACCCATGGCAGAACCCACGACAGATGCCTGCCAGCTCGCGCAAAAGAATGAATTTGGCGCGCCCTATTTGCCCTATGCTGAAAAAATCGCCGAGGATGCCGCCATCTATGCGCAAAGCTTTGATGCGCCCATCGTCGGCACCGCAGCGGCAGCAATGATCACATCGACCGCAATATCCGTCATCAAGGGTGAAGTCAAAAAAGCAGCGCAAAAGAATTCCGACCTGTGGCTGAATGAGGCCGCCAGGGTGATTTTCATGTCTTATTTTATCGAGCTGCTTGACCTGGGCGCAGAAAGTTTATCTACCGTCTGGGGCGCCTTAAAATCCATCAGCGACAAGGTCAACAAAAGCAGTAATTTCCACATCGCTGCACCTATGGAATTTCGTTTCATCAAGGGTGGCAATACTGCCATGGCAGGCACCTACACCAGCAATGCCGACGCCTACTTCGTCAACCTTGACCTGATCGCCTTTGTCGCCGTGCATGAAGATAATAGCGGCCTCGACTACCCGACCAAGTTATTGAATTTTTTTGCGGAGGTAGAAAGCGAATGGGTCGCCCTCGGTGGCTGGCCGCACAATGGCAAGATGTATGGTTTCTATGATCCCAGCACCGGGCCGGGCAAAGGAACATTGCCATTCAACCCGGCATTTCTGAAGCAGTTACGCAGCCGCCGTGCAGAGCGCGTGCAGGCCTTTGAGGATTACCGCCAGAGCTGTGATCCTGCCGGGATGTTTGTGAATGCTTATGTGGCGAGGCTGGTGGGGGAGTGAGCTGCGCGTTCACATGCTGCATGTGAACACACAGCCACTCACCGCAGAGAGGCACAGAGAAAGACATTCATCGCTTGCCCTCCCTCACAGCAAATTCACAGCAAAAGGATAAATGTAGCCGTAACGGGACCGTAACGGGAGATGCGTTGTAACGCGCCGTATGTGAACGACGTGCACTGCACAGATTATTTGGCCGGGGTGTTGTGATATTCATGCGGCGCATTGCAATGCGCCCTACATCACGGCGATGATGGAAGATGGGCGGCGCATGCGCGATCAGATTCCATGCTTCTTGATGGCTTTCTTCTTTTTGACAGCGGTGACAAGTTTGTCATCAGTACTATCCGGCGCACGAATAAAATCAACAAATGCACGCAAGGGTGCAGGCAGGTGTCGCCGCCCTGAATAATATAAAAACGGCCCCGGAAAACTCAACCACCAATCCTGCAATATGGGTTGCAACTGTCCTGATGCCACGTAGGGAGCAAGCCATTCTTCAAACAGATAAATGACGCCATGGCCAGCCACCGCTGCATTCACTGCCAGATCCATCACGGTGGGTGTCACGATCAAGGGGCCGCTGGGGTCGAGGCTTAATTTTTGCCCATCGCGCTCAAACTCCCACGGAAAAATAGCACCGCTGAGAAATTTTCCAAGCAGGCAGGCATGTTGCAACAAATCACGCGGGTGCTCAGGTATGCCCCGCCTGGCGAGATAGGCAGGTGCGGCAGCGACAGCAAAACGTTGGGTCAGCGGGCCGATGGGGACGGCGATCATGTCTTGTTCCAGCCGCTCGCCATAACGTATGCCCGCGTCACACCCGCTTGCCACGACATCGACAAAATTATTGTCAATGGCAATGTCGAGCAGGATATCCGGGTACGCGGTCATGAATTGATTGATGAGGGGTTGCAGGAAAAAAAGCGCTGCACTGACTGGCACATTGAGTCGCAAGGTACCGCGCGGGCTGTCGCGCAGATCGTTGAGCACATCCAGTGCACTGGCAACATCATTGAGTGCGGGTTGCAGGCGGCTCAGCAACAGCGCACCGGCCTCGGTTGGCGTGACGCTGCGGGTCGTGCGCAATAGCAACCGTATGCCAAGCTGGCTTTCCAGCCGCCGCACGGCCTCGCTCAGTGCCGACGCAGATTGCCCGCTGGCGCGCGCAGCCTGGCGGAAGCCCCGATGCTGGACAACCAGCGCAAAGGTGGACAGGTCAGCCAGCGAATGCAAGTCTGTGGTCATGGTTGGAATGCTCCATTGTGCGGAATTTCGTACAAGCCGTGCGGAATTGCCCTGATTATCACACAGTATAACTATTGCTATGATGTGTCCATGCCCTGCCCCACCACGCAATGAGCGCTAAATGAGCGCAAAACCGGGCCCTGGCAAACCTGTTAACCATCATCCTGGAGTTTTTATGAGCACTTATTCACCTTCCCGCGAGCAGTTCACACCTACCCATTGCGATATTACATTCAACCGCATGGGCTACGGTGCCATGCAACTGGCCGGCCCGCATGTGTGGGGCCCGCCCAAAGACCGCGCTGCTGCCGTGGCAGTATTGCGTGCAGCCATAGAGCTGGGCATCAACCATATTGATACCTCGGATTTTTATGGGCCGCATGTGACCAACCAGATCATTTGCGAAGCACTGCATCCCTACCGCGATGAGCTGACCATCGTCACAAAGATAGGTTTCAAGCGTGGCGAAGATCAATCATGGCTGCCCGCCGCATCTGCCCAGGAATTGCGCGACGCCGTCCACGACAACCTGCGCAACCTACGGCTGGAGGCGCTGGACGTAGTCAACCTGCGTGCACCTGGTGTAGCTGGCCCGGACGGCTCATCTCTCGCCGCATCGCTGGATACCATGCTGCGCCTGAAACAAGAAGGCCTGATCCGCCACATAGGGCTCAGCAACGTCGATATGCAGCAACTGACAGAAGCGCAGCAGATCACCGATATCGTCTGCGTACAAAACCAGTACAACCTGGCGCATCGCGGTGACGATGCTATGATAGATACACTGGCTGCACAGGGTATCGCCTATGTACCGTTTTTCCCTCTCGGCGGATTTACGCCTTTGCAGTCGGACGTGTTGACGCAGGTAGCAGCAAGGCTGCAAGCCCAGCCCATGCAAGTAGCACTGGCGTGGCTGCTGCAACGTGCACCTAATATTCTCGTCATCCCTGGTACTTCGTCAGTGGCCCATCTCCAAGACAATGTCGCAGCGGGTGCGTTGCGACTTGATGAGGCGGCATTGGCGGCGTTGAATAGTATGTAAAAGCAAATGAGTAGCCAGCATCAGGTCAATATCCGTCTTACACCGGCTATCATTATTTAATGTCAAAGATAATGCGGCAATCTTGGCAAAACGGATAATCGTAGGGCGCATTGTAATGCGCCCTACTACACTGACGACCTCATTCCCATAACATCATTCTTCTTGCTCAAGCCCGGCGATATGCGCACGGATGTAGGCCCGTCGCGCCGATTCAATTGAATCGTTGATCGCATAGTAGCGGCTCATAATATCTGTCTGTTCGGTCTTCGGTAACGCGGCGATGCCTAGCGCTGCCCGGGCTTGTTCCACCCGGTCGTGAAAATGCGCATATAAGGCAATCGATTCCGCATACAAGGCAGCTCCTGCTTCGTGACCGATGCGTTGCAGACCACGATAAGTCGGGCCGTACAGGTGGGCGCGTTCGATGCCAGACGTGTCGCTTTGCGCACGCGCGAAATACTGGTTCATGGCGCCATTGTTAACATCCCCTTGCCAGTCCAGTGTGGCGTAGATTTCCAGCATCGGTTCCGATATTGGCTTGCCGGCTTCGACACGGGCGGGGATGAAGAAATACAAGCCGTCATCGAGTTCATAGTCCTTGATTTGGGAGATAAGCGCAGCGTCGTAGCGACGCCGGTACACGAATGAAGGCGCCGAGCGCCGGGAATCAGTTTCCAATTCCCGGACAGATGAAAATGGCGTGCCTTCCCAAAAATAGTGCAGTTGTATGCCACCTTCAGGCAACACGTCGATGTTGCAATGGTAAAGCGGGCCTAGCGGCTCGGAACGCGATGCATCCCATAGTGCCTCCATCAATTGGCTGAAGCTGCCTTCATATTCTTGCGTGTCGGAAGTGAGATCGTAGATATCTGTCTTGACGCGATCCTTCTCACCCGAGGTGATTGAGCCGGAATACCCGATGAATCCACTATCGAGTTTGCAGCGTATCGTACCGGATGGCAGCGCGCCTTTGATGCTGGCTTTGAACCAGTCGCGCAGATGGGCTTCTGCTTGTTTCATGTGAGCTTTCCTTTGCAATACCGTCCAGCCAGAACTTGTACGATTCTGAAAATTAGCTATTGACGATGAGCGCGCATTTTATACCCGAGTATGCGGTTCGCCAACAGCGTTATGACAAGGTTGATATGTAAACGTTCATTTCAGTCCAATATCACCCCACCGATCCAAATCATGCAAGTCTGAACGTCCTGGAGTGTCAGCAGACATGTGCTTCCAGACGCGTGGCGTAAGCTGAAGCCTCTCCTGCGAAGAGTTTGCCATTTTTTGATTGCACATCATATCAAGAAATTTTGTGACGATATGCGGAAAGGGAGGTACATTGCAATGCGCCGTATGTGAACGCCATGCACGGCACAGATTATTTGCCCCGGGGTATTGTGAGACCCATGCGGCGCATTGCAATGCGCCCTACATCACGACGTTGATTAAAGGCCAGCGTATGCGGCCAATGGAAGCACTTGTTCGCGGCTGAAGCCGCTCCTACGAAAAGTTTACCGTTTTTGATTGAGCACCTATCAAGAAATCTTGGAGCATCATGCATCCCGCGCTACAGTAGCCAGAAGCATCACTACAATGCCATCACACCCTCATTCATTTACATCTGAAGCAATTGCAACAATGTTGCAAAATAATTTGAATTACTTTATGATCTGAAAAATGCAATTGTGTTGCAAATAGAGTTGAGATAACAAACCATGTGCGTGCCTGATGCATGGTGGATGCTGCCTGTTTGCTTGAAGTGTTGAGCTGCACGCAAACCTATATGCACGCGGTTCAGAACTGGGAAATTGTGGAATACCAGAATGTGTACAGACTGATTTCAGTCTGTTTTTTTAAACCAATAATGCAACAAAGTTGCATTAGCAAGTAAAAGCAGCGCCAGATTCCCCGCGCTTCTGCCTTTAAAAAAACTGGCCTGAATTGAGATCCTATATCAACACTAAATAACGCATCACCAGCATCACAGCCTAACCAAACCCCAGACACAGGACCCATCATGCAAACTCCCACGCTCTTGCCCGTCACCGTACTCTCCGGTTTTTTGGGTGCAGGTAAAACCACCCTGCTGAATCACATCCTCAATAACCGTGAAGGCAAGCGGGTGGCGGTGATTGTCAATGATATGTCTGAGGTGAATATCGATGCTGACCTGGTGCGGCAAGGTGGGGCGGAGTTATCGCGGGCGGATGAAAAACTGGTCGAGATGAGTAATGGCTGCATTTGCTGCACCCTTCGGGAAGACTTGCTTATCGAAATCCAGCGGCTCGCCAGCGAGCAGCGATTTGATTATCTGCTCATAGAATCTACCGGCATATCCGAACCCATGCCAGTGGCCGAGACATTTACTTTTCGTGATGAAGAAGGCCGCAGCCTGTCTGATATTGCGCGGCTCGATACCATGGTCACGGTGGTGGATGCGTATAACTTCTTGCGCGACTATGCGTCGGGTGACAGCCTTAACCAGCGTGGTACATCCATGGGGGAAGAGGATGAACGCACGGTGGTCGATCTGCTGGTCGAGCAGATAGAATTTTGCGATGTCATCGTGCTCAACAAGGCTGACATGGTCAGTGCTGCCGAGTTTGAGAGGCTGAGCCAGATCTTGCAGGCGCTGAACCCGCGTGCAGATATCGTGCCTTGCAGTTTTTCGAATGTGCCGCTGGAGCGGATATTGAACACGGGCCGCTTCAATTTTGAACAGGCATCTGCCGCACCAGGCTGGCTCAAGGAACTGCGCGGCGAGCATGTGCCTGAGAGTGAAGAATACGGTATACGCAGCTTTGCCTACCGCGCGCGCAGGCCGTTTCACCCTCAGCGTTTCTGGTCTTGCATACACCAGGGCTTTGCGGGTGTGGTGCGGTCAAAAGGTTATTTCTGGCTGGCGACGCGCATGGATATCGCTGGTGAGTGGTCACAGGCGGGTGGTATCTGCCGTCACCATGAAGCGGGTTTGTGGTGGTCTGCGGTCAGCGAGGCAGAGTGGCCGCAGGATGCAGATTACCAGCAGCATATTTTAAGCAAATGCATAGAGCCTTTCGGTGACCGCCGCCAGGAGCTGGTGTTCATTGGTGTGGACATGGATCAGGCGGCGATAGAAACGACGCTGGATGCCTGTCTGCTGACGAATGAAGAAATGGCACAGGGTTCAGTTGCCTGGGCCAACTATGAAGACCCTTTCCCATCGTGGATGGAAGTGGATGACAGTGAAGACGACCAAGACGACAACATGATCTCGCAGCACGTGGAGGCATTAGTATGAACAAACTGATCCCCCTCACCCTGCTCGCTGTATTGCAGGCGATAGCAATCAGCAGCAGCGCACACGAAGCCCATGTACATGGCAACGCGACTGTCTTGCTGGCGCAGGATGGCAACAAGCTGACGCTGGAATTTGACAGTCCTCTGGATAACCTGCTGGGCTTTGAACATGCGCCGCGCACGGACAAGCAAAAGCAGGCAGCCAAGGCTTTGCTTGATCTCATGCAAAAGTCGGATACCTTATTGAAGCTCAGTGCAGAAGCAGACTGCCAGCTAGCCACGGTGAAAGTAAATGCGCCTGTGCTGCAAACCACAGTGGCTACGACGGCAGCCAAAGATGAACATGCAAACCTGCATGCTGAATATGAATATGCCTGCACCAAAGTCGCTGCATTGAAGTCGCTGCAACTGAATTTGTTTGATGCCTTCCCTGCGATACACAAGGTCGATGCGCAGATGGCTGGCGCGCGTGGGCAAGTAGCGGCAACGCTGACACCGAAGCAACGCACGCTGGTATGGTGATGTCTGCAATAGAAAAAGACAGCAGCACTGCACTGAGCCTGAGCAACGTACAGTTCCGCTGGCAGGCAGGACATGCGCCTTGTCTGAACATAGAAAGCTTCGCTATCAACAAGGGTGAAAGCGTATTCCTGTACGGACCCAGTGGCAGTGGCAAGAGCACGCTGTTGTCGCTGGCGGGTGGCATCATCACGCCGCAGCGTGGGCAGGTCACGGTGCTGGGTAGTGACCTGGGTGCCTTGTCTGGCGCAGCGCGTGACCGCTTCCGCGTTGATCATGCGGGATTTATTTTCCAGCAGTTCAACCTTATCCCTTATCTGTCTATGCTGGAAAATGTCTTGCTGCCTTGCCGCCTGTCGCTGAGACGGCAGCAGCGTGCCAGCGCAGTGCATGGCAGCCCGCGCGAAGCGGCAGTGGCTTTGCTGGATACGCTGGGGCTGGATGCAAACCTCTACCAGCGCCCTGTCACGGGGCTTAGCATAGGCCAGCAACAGCGCGTGGCGGCGGCGCGTGCGCTGATAGGCCAGCCAGAAATCATCATCGCTGATGAACCTACATCAGCACTGGATGCGGACAGGCAAAAAGATTTTATCGCGCTCATTTTGCAGCAATGCGCCAGCCATGGCAGCAGCCTGTTATTTGTTAGCCATGACCACAGGCTGGCCAGCCAGTTCAGCCGTGAGCTGGACTTGCAAAAAATCAACCGCGCGGAGCAACACTGATGCTTTCGCAGTTATTTCCGCAGTTATTTTCGCAGTTACTATATTTCTTGCGACTGGCAGGCAAAAGCGCCTGGAACCGCCGCCTGACGCTAGGCCTGATGCTGTTCGTCATTAGCCTGTCGGTCTGCCTGCTGCTGGCGGTTGAGAGGTTGCGTAATGATGCGCGTGAAGGCTTTTCGCATGCCATCTCAGGCACTGACCTGGTCGTGGGTGCGCGTACCAGCCCGGTGCAACTGATGCTGTACGCGGTTTTTCGCATCGGTGCGGCGACCAATAATATTGCCTGGCAAAGTTACCAGGATTTGCTGCATGACCCGGCGGTGGCATGGGCCGTGCCGCTGTCGCTGGGTGACTCGCATCGCGGCTTTGCCGTAGTGGGTACCACGCCAGATTACTTCAGCCGCTTTCGCTATGGTGATGCGCAAGGCTTGCAACTGCGGGTGGGGCAGGCTTTTGTCGGGGATGCAGATCATTTGTTTGACGCCGTCATTGGGGCAGATGTGGCAGACAAACTGGGCTATCAGGTCGGTACAAAAATCACGCTCAGTCATGGTACTGGCGATGCTGCTTTGGCTGAACATGCCGACAAACCTTTCAAGGTAGTGGGTGTACTGGCACGCACGGGCACACCGGTCGATCACAGCGTGCATATCAGTCTGCAAGCCATGCAGGCCATCCATCTTGACTGGCAAGGCGGCGCACCCGTGCCGGGCTTTTCTATCGCCGCCGAGCATGCACGTAAGTTTGATTTGCAGCCCAAGGAAATCACTGCCGTGCTGGTGGGGCTGCACAAGCGCAGCATGGTGTTTCGTTTGCAAAGGCAGATTAATACCAAGAGTGGCGATGCCTTGCTGGCCGTGCTGCCTGGTGTGGCGCTGGATCAGTTGTGGCAAGTCATCAGCATCATTGAACGGGTCTTGCTGGCGATGTCTTCACTGCTGGTGGTGCTGGGCAGTGCAGGCTTGCTGGCGGTGATGCTGGCCAGCCTCAATGAGCGCAGGCGTGAGCTGGCGATTTTGCGTTCTGCCGGTGCCAGGCCGGGGCACCTGTTTTTGATGCTGATGGCTGAGAGCCTGGGCCTGACCATCGCCGGCGCCATCAGCGGCCTGCTCTTGCTTGATGTGCTGACGCTGGCGGGCAAGGACTGGGTACAGATGCATTACGGCATCCTCATCAAACCCGGCATTCTCAATGCGACAGAAATCCCATTGCTGGGCCTGGTGGTGCTGATGGGCATGCTGACCAGCCTGGTACCGGCCTGGCTGGCTTACCGTAATTCGCTGGCGGATGGACTTATGCCGCGCCTGTAAAAATGAGAGAACAACGATGAAACCAAAACATCAATCCCGCTTTGCTTACCAGTTCTGGCTGGGCAGCGCCTGCTGTATTTTATTCATGCTGACAGCCTGGCTGCTGATGACGGCCAAAGCGGCGGAGCCCAGCGGGCAATACAAGGTGGGGGACAGATTGCCGCAAAACAAAGGCGTGACAGCAACATCAGCAGCACCAGTGCCCGCCAGCAAGCCCACACCCGCGCCTGACACCAGCGACAGCTACAAGGAAATCCGCTGGGAAGCCCTGATCCCCAAGAACTGGGACCCGAGCAAGGACTTCAAGAACCTGGACATGAATTTCCTCAACGACGGCGACCCACGCGCCATGGCCGCCCTGCAAACCATGCGCGAAGCCTGGGACAAGGCACCGGTCGAAGCCAGCCTCAACGGCACGCGCATCAGGATACCCGGCTTCATCGTGCCGCTGGATGGTGAACGCGGCAAGCTGCGCGAATTCTTGCTCGTGCCCTACTTTGGCGGCTGCATCCACACCCCGCCACCGCCTGCGAACCAGATCATCGATGTGGTGCTCGACAAGCCCGCCAAGATACAGATGATGGATGCGGTATGGGTCAGCGGTGTGCTTGAGACGACGCGTAGTGATACGTCCATGGGTAGCGCGGGGTATCGCCTCAAGGGGATGAAGGTGGAGGCTTATGTTTATCCGAAATAGGTTTTTTAACTTTAAGACCGCTCAACACAGAGACACAGAGGATGCACAGAGGCAGCACAGAGAAAAGCTCGGAGGTTGGGCCGGAAAGCGTAGGTTGGGCTACGGTTTACCAGCCCAACACTCGGCGTTACAACGACGTATACGTTTATTAAAGGCCCAGTGTTGGGCTGATGAAGCGTAGCCCAACCTACGATATTTCAACCTATGTCCTAAATCTACAACTTTATTTCTACATCATCCCAGGAACCCCCCGTGCACTACAAACACCTAAGCCTCCTCATCGCCGCCGCATACCCCGTACTCACCCACGCCCAAGAACAAACAAATTCCGAAGTCCTGATCAAAGCCCAAAGACAAAACTACCGCAGCATCTCCGCCACTGGTGCCACCAAGACCGATGCCTTGCTGGCTGCCCTGCCGCAAAGCGTGCGGGTCTTGACGGCTGACCTGCTGAAAGACAATGGCGTCACCAGCCTCAACAATGTGCTGGACCTGACCAGCGGCATTGCGCGGCAAAGCAATCTTGGTGGTTTGTGGGACAGCTATGCCATGCGCGGTTTTACCGGCGACCCTAATTTTGGGTCTGACTATATGGTCAATGGCTTCAGTTCCAGCCGTGGTTACAATGGCTTGCGTGATACTGCGAGTACGCAATCCATCGAGATATTGAAAGGGCCATCGTCCGCACTGTATGGCCGTGGCGAACCAGGTGGTACGGTGAATATCATGACCAAGAAACCGCGCTTCAAGCCTGAGTATGATGTCGATCTGACGCTGGCCAGCCACCAGACTTACCGCATCGCTGCAGACATTACCGGGCCAGTCAGCGATAACTTCGCCTACCGCATCAATGCCGCAGCAGAACAGGGTAACAGCTACCGCGACAGCATCCGCGGCAAGCGCAGCTTTGTCTCGCCTTCGCTGGTGTGGCTGATAGGCGAGCGCACGACACTCTCGTATGAACTTGAAGCCAGTGAACAAAAAACACCGTTTGACCGCGGTGTGCTGGCTGTGAATGGCAAGCTGGGCCTGATACCCAATTCGCGCTTTCTGGGTGAACCAGGGGACGGCCTGATGACGGTGAAGTCGCTGGGGCACCAGGTGTTTGTGCAACATGACTTTAACCAGCAATGGTCGCTGCAAAGTGGCTTGTCTTATCGCGACAGTGCGCTCAATGGTTACTCCACCGAGGCAAATAATTTGCTGGCAGATGAACGTACCTTGCGTCGCCAGCGCCGTTACCGTGATTTTTCTGCGACGGACAAATCTGCGCGGGTAGAACTGGTCGGCAAGTTTGACACTGCGGCCATCAGGCACCATGTCTTGCTGGGTGTGGATACCTACCAGTTTGATGACAGCCGCCTGCAGTTGCGCCGCAATCCATCGGCCACCAACGCCTATGCCATCGACATTTACAACCCTGTGTATGGCAAGACTGCCGACCCGCTGACGCTGTCTTTCAACACTCTGGAAAACCAGCGTGCGCGTGGCCTCTATCTGCAAGACCAGCTTGATCTGGGCGCGCAATGGAAGGCGCTACTGGGTTTGCGCAGCGACCATTATGACCAGACCCTGACTAATTACCGTGCATCAGTCTCCAGTAGCCAGTCACTGAGTGCCACCAGCCCGCGTGCTGGCCTGGTGTATCAGCCCATGAAAGGCATATCGCTGTATGCCAATATCGCAAAAGGCTTCCGCCCGAATAGCGGCATCAGCATCAGTAACACGGCTTTCCCGGCAGAAGAAAGCCGCTCTTATGAAGTGGGCCTCAAGTTTGATACACCAGATAACAAGACCAGCGCCACCCTTGCGCTTTACCGTATCAAGAAAAGCAATGTGCTCACCACTAACCCGGTCAATACCGATTTCTCGATTGCGGCAGGTGAAGTGGGCAGCAAGGGGCTGGAGCTGGATGTGGCGGGCGACATCGCCACTGACCTGCGCCTGTCTGCCGCCTATGCCTACACCGATGCGACCGTCACCAAAGGCGACAACACCATCATCACTGGCAGCCGTTTTCCGAATGTGGCAAAGCATAGCGCCAACCTCACCCTGAGCCAGTTATTCACCATAGGCACAGCCAGGGCCAGCGTGGGTGCAGGTATCAATTATGTGGGTGAACGCCTGGGTGATGTGGCAGTGTCTTCCAGCTTTGTGCTGCCAGCCTATACAACGGTGAAACTCATGTCATCTTACAGCCCGAGCAAAACTACGCGAGTGTCATTGAATGTGGATAACCTGTTCAACAAACGCTATTACGCCAGTTCGTATAGCCAGTTGTGGGTCGCGCCCGGTACAGAGCGCAATGTCAGCCTCACTCTACATCAACAGTTCTGATGAACTTGGCGGCTCAAAAAACCAGCCAGCGCATCAACAGCATCGATGCGCTGCGCGGCCTGGCCATGATGATCATGATGTTTGACCATGTACGCGAGACTTTCTTTTTGCATCAGCAAGTCAGCGACCCTATGGATGTGGGCCAGACTGCGCCGGCGCTGTTCTTCACGCGGTTGGCGGCGCATCTGTGTGCACCGGTGTTTGTGTTCCTGACGGGCTTGTCGGCATGGCTGTATGCAAACCCGCCATCTGGGTCACGTGATGCCGGCGGCTTTCTCATCAAGCGCGGCTTGTTGCTGGTGGCGCTGGAGCTAACGCTAGTCAATTTCGCCTGGGCCGGGCAATTTCCGCCTGCGACAATTTATCTGCAAGTGATCTGGGTCATAGGCCTTGCCATGATCACCCTGGGATTGTTGCACAAGCTGCCGCCGCTGCTATTGGGCATTCTGGGTTTGCTGATCGTGACCGGGCACAATGCCCTGGCTGACCTTAGTTTTGCACCCGGCACCGCATCGTACGCCTTGTGGACCTTGCTGCTGCACCGTGGCTATCTCATCAGTGATGCAGCAATCAAGATCAAGGTCAGCTACCCTCTGCTGCCTTGGATAGGCATCATCTTGCTGGGTTATGTTGCTGGCCGTTTGTATGCCGCAGACATCAGTGCACAACGCCGCCAGCGCCTGCTGACTATCCTGGGCATCACTGCACTGCTTATGTTTGCCGTGTTGCGCGGTATAAATGTCTATGGCGAAACCCAGCCCTGGCAAGATCATGGCAACAGCCTGCTGACGCTGATGTCTTTCTTCAACCTGACCAAGTACCCACCCTCGCTGGACTTTGCCCTGCTGACGCTGGGCATAGGTGCATGTTGTTTATCCTTGCTGGAAAAATACCCAGGCAAGTTAAGCCGCATTGCCAGCGTGTTTGGTGGTGCACCCATGTTTTATTACCTGCTGCATTTGTATGTTTTGCTGGGTTTGCAAAGGCTGATGCTTGCCGTATATGGAACCAACCATGGGCAGAGATTTGGTGTCGATCATGTCTGGCAAATCTGGTTGATTTCTGCTGCCTTGATACCCGTGCTGTATTACCCCTGTCGCACTTTTTCGCGTTACAAGCGGCAAAGCGGGAAGGCTTGGATCAGGTATTTTTGATAGGTAGGGATCGCCCAGTAGGGTGCGCCGTGCGCACCGTTTTTGCATGCGAAGATGGTGCGCACGGCGCACCCTACGAAACTAGCAAACATTGCATGTCAAGGCTGTAACCTAACCATAGCGGGAGGCGCATTGCAATGCGCCCTACCTTACGGCTACGCTTATGGCTATGATTCAGAATCTACCGGAGCAGGCGGACAAAACCACGCAAGGTCCAGCCCATCCCGCACCATTGCGGCTTCATCGAGTATGGGGGCAAATGGCACGACAGCCTGCTGCTGCAGTCTGGCATACAGCTCTCCCGCAAAGCGGTGTGCATAGTCTTCTTTGGTGGAGCTGGTCTTGCCATCCCATCCTTCATCCGTGCTGCGTTTGTAATCGACGTGATGGCCGGTCTCATGCAAGAGTGTGCGGTACAAAACGGTATTGCGCATGGCCTGGGTATCAGATGAAATTGAATAGCCCTGGCGGGTGCGCGTGATGACATGGCCATCTTGTTGCAGGCGTACCAGCTCACGCTGGCTTTCCTGGCTCAGCGATTTTGGCCATGTATAGCCAGCAAGGTTATGCGCCTCAATGACAATGGCGGCACCAGGCTGCTTGCTTATTTCAAACGAGAATATCGCCCTTCCCCAGCACGGGCGCAGGATACGCTGCTTGCGCGTGGGCTGGCGCAGCACGATGAAATCAAAAGCGGATAAGGCTTCTGCCGGGCAATGCGCAAGCACCCTGCAGATATCATCGATGCTGCAGGCATAAAAACAGTCAGACCGGGTTGGTTCGACAAAGAAACGCATTTCGCGCCCGGCGATATCGCGCCTGACCAGCACATGCGTAGTGAGCTTTTCGTAAAAAATTTCGCCCCAGGCTTCGGGCACGACCATGCGGTTGTCATTGCCATGACCCTGGGCTTTGGTGCCTATATTTTTATTTCTGCGGGTGGGGTTCCAGGCGCGGTGCATAGATCTTGAATGATGTAGGGAACAGCATCGATTCTAATGCAATGCGCGTGATATCACATGGTGGGGTGCGCAATGCGCACCGTTTTCCTGACACGGATATGGTGCGTCAAGACGCACCCTACGGGGTAATTTCTTCCCGGCTCAATACTTGACGATATACGTCAGCGCAAAATACGGTGGACGGTTTTCATGGGGTTGATCGCCGCCGGTTTTATCGGTGCCATTAATGGGGGTGTTATACCTGGTTTCATAGGGGAGGTCGGTGTCGTCATCACCTTCAAACGAACGGTTGTGCAAGCCAAAATTGCCGCCGTTGATGGTGTGTGAATGCGATGGCAGCTGCGCAGTAGTCAGCGTCACGGCTTCGTAGCCACCAGTTGCGCTGGTAGGATAGTTACTCAGGCCTGCGCCTTGTCCTGCACCGACAACAAAGCGGCTGCGCAGGTCTGGCAGGGCACCGTTGACCAATAATGGATACAGGTTGGGATAAGTTGCCTGATCTACGCGCGAGCCATCGCAAAGCAACCAGCCATTCGGCGCGTTTTGCCCCAAAAAACTGATTACCGTGCCAACCGGCATGGCGATCAGGGCAACGACCAGGGCGGCTTCTGCGGGAGTATCGGTATCCAGTGTATATGTCATCATCCATTCCTTCTTGGGTTGAATTGCACGGCAAGGGTCTTAAGCGATATCAGGCATGAGCACAACCAGAACAGGTGCCATTAATTGGCACAAGAATAATTGTTAATTAATTAAATCTCAAGCTTAATTCGCAAATGACGTGCAAAACAGGGGAAAGATGATCATTACTATCTTCAAGGCAAGCTGTATTCAAAGCTGTAAAAATGCTGGCCTTCCTTGATGTCTATGCCCATGCTGCCACTGATACCTGTCAGCTCGTCGGTACCAGAATCAGGCACGACCTGTATCGTCAATTGCGGCTGACCACGGTTCATGGTGCCGGTGTGCATGAGTACGAAGCTGCCTTTTTTGCCTGCCAGAGTGCCGCTCACCCTTTCTATGGCGACATAACCCGCTGAGCCCTTGATCTCGCCCATGGCTGACATCATTTCACCCAGGCTATGTGCTTGCAGCTCACCATGGAATTGCTTGTCTATCGTCATGCGGCCCAGCTTTGCAGCCTCGATGCCCGTTGCGGCAGCTTGCGGGCTGAGCTTGACTTCAAATGTGCCGCTGACCTTATGCGTGTTTTGCATGCGCTGCTCCTTTACAATGGTGGATGGGGATGCTGCAGTTTGTGCCCGGGACGTGCTAGTGGACTGTAACAGTGAAAGCGGAAGTGAAGGACATGTGCCCGGCGAACCAGGGCAAGGCGCAAAACACAGCGATAGCGGGGCTATCGCGAGTATTTGCAACGCAGCCATGGTCGTCGCGCGCATGGCAGGCACTTCGCTTTTCACTGTTACAGTCCACTAATATAAAGGCAGAACGTACTGGCGACGACAATAGCGATAGTACTGGATAGCACGGTTTTCATCTCTGCTCACTATGGAAAATTACATGAATAGGATTACACCAGAGTCATCATGCACAGGATAGTAAAAACGCGACAAGCGGAAAATGAAGCAAGAGGGACAAAAAGATGACCCAGCCTGCATCCACAATCACCGGCACAGACGCCGGCCAGGCACGCGGCGTTCTGCGCCCGGCCTTTAGCGAAGGTGAATTCCAGCACCACCGGCAGTTGCCCTCGCCCGCACTGGCCGGGCTGGTCGCGCATTACTGGTATGTGGCCTGGGATTTGCGCGGCCTGCCAGCGCAGGAGCAGGCCACCCTGCCACATCCGAATGTGCACCTGGTGGTGGAAAATGGCCAGGCGCGCATCTACGGCGTACATAGCGGGCGCTTTATGCGTACGCTACAAGGCAAGGACAGAGTATTTGGCATCAAGTTCAAGCCTGGCGGTTTTTATCCATTTTATCGGCAGGCGGTGGCGCAACTGGGCAATACATCCATTGATGTGAGCGCTTGTTTTGGCAAAGACGGTAGAGACTTTTGCGCGCAGATACTTGCCGCAGATAATGTGCAAGCCATGTGCGCTGCGGCAGAAACATTCTTGCTGCGTCACCAGCCGCCAGCCGATGCGCAAATCGACCGCATTAGCACCTGGATGACGCAAATAGAGCAAGACCGCAATATCCTCACCGTCGAAGACGTGATGGCAATCGCAGACCTGGATAAACGCAGCCTGCAAAGACTGTTCCAGAAATACGTGGGCATAGGCCCCAAGTGGGTCATACAACGCTACCGCCTGCATGAAGCCGTGGCCCAGGTGCAGGCTGGCAAGACCCTGAGCTGGACAGCCCTGGCGCTGGAACTGGGTTACTTTGACCAGGCACATTTTGTGCGGGATTTCAGGCAACTTGTGGGGATGACGCCGGGGGAATATGAAAAGAGTCTGGGATGAAAGACAGCTTGTATAATTTCGACAGACCTCATTGACAATTATATACATCAGCAATCATGTTCAAAATTTTTCTGGCTCTGGCTCTGGCTTTGGCACTCCATGCTGTTTGCGCCAGCGCAGCGGTAAAACCTTATTCCGCTGATGTCAGCACCTGGAAAGAGATCACTGTCCCTGCGTCAGAAGAAGAAAGGGAAGTATGGAGCTACGCCGCCAATTATTCTGAGATCGCATGGCGTGTATATACCGAGGGAACTATCGTCAAGGCAAAACTGGATGACAGTAATTCAAGGAAAGCAGGCAGGGACACGCGCTTTGTCATTGCAGCAGAACCGCTGTCAGACTCTTTAAAAACAGATACCCCGCTGATGGAAGTAGATGACGGCTGGCTGGTGGGCTTTAACCGTGGTGAATTTGGCGCGTCTCTTTACTGGTTTAGCAAGGACAGAAAAGAACATTACAAAATATCGAATCACCACATAATTGATTTCATCAAAAAAGTTGATGGGCTGTATGCGATTGAGGGCCTGGCTCACCGGGGTTCTAGTGAGGGCTGATGGCTAAGGCTAACGAAGACAGGCAGGCGCTGGCAAGCCAAGGTCGATGTAAAGCTCCCTTGCGTGCCATTTGCAGCCAGTCTCAAACGCGATCAGGATGTATTAGTGGTTTGTACTGAGGCCTTGCTATCCATAGGCCAGCAACCAGAAAATACCAGCAGAAATGTCATCAGCATCAAACGCAAGCCTTTGCTGCAAGACGGTTTATGGCCTACTTCAGCAGGTATGTCAGACAGGGAAGATTATCTTTACATAGGCGCGCGTCAATATGTGATTCAAGTTGACCTGGACAACGGAAAGATACGTTACCTGATACCAGACGACAGTTTGATCAACAAACTGTCAGCAAAGTCAGAAACAGAAGTGCGGCATCAGTTCAAGGCAGTAGGCCCGGTCAACAGCCATTAATAGTCCACACCCACACTTGTAATATAGTCAAGTATGGGCTATCTTGAAATGACCATCCCTGTCCCGCCACAGGAGCCCACATGCAATACGACCCCAGCAAAACTGCCCTGTTCCATCCCGAATCCCAGCCTGCCCTGCTGGGCACGGCATTACCCTGGACCACCCATGCGATTTGTGCCGAGCTCGCGCGGCTGGCCTACTGGCATTATGAAAAAGGCGGGCAAGTACTGGAACATTTCCAGGGCATATTGACGCAAGCTCAGTTTGGTGAGGCCAGCTTGTTGCTGGGTGCAAATACCCAAACCCAGGGCTTTGCTGTCATCAAGGGTGACACGGCCTATATTGCTTTTCGCGGTACGCAGCCGGATGACCCGACTGACATTCTCATCGATGGTTTGTTCTGGCCAGTGAACTGGCAGGGTGATGGCCAGGTACATGACGGTTTTTTGCGTGCCTACGACAGCATCGCCACGCAGTTGAATGACTGGCTGAAAAACTGTACGGCGAACAAAATCTATATCACCGGCCACAGCCTGGGTGCCGCCATCGCCACACTGGCCGCAGCCCTGCTTCCGGAAAGCCGCCTGGTGACGTTTGGTTCACCGCGCGTGGGCAATGCCAGCTTTGCGGCCATGTTTAAAAACCGCCAGGTCGATCGCTATGTGAATTGCGCCGATATCGTCACCATTCTGCCGCCAGAATCCGAATATTATTCCCACGTACGCGGCATGCATTATCTTGACCGCCACGGCGCACTGATTGCCGCCGCCAGCAACCTGGACATGTTGCAAGACCAGACCATCGCCAAGGCAGATTATCTGATAGCCCATGCATGGCGCAGTGAGAATGTGGGTTTTCGTTCAATGGGAGATCATGCGCCTGTGAATTATGTACGGGCAGTGCTGGGTTTGTGAGGCATACCATGCCAGTGTATAGAAGCAATATCCAAGACCTATCACCACAGAAGAAGCACAGAGGATAAGCGTGTAGATACTGTTATTCCAGTCAAGCTAAATGCAAGCTAGCATCGAATGGCTTTCCGGACTTCAATACCCCCAAAGCGACATGTATCAACTTTCTCATCATAGCGCCAATAATGAGCTTGGCAGGTTTCCCGGCTGCGGCTAATCGTTGTCGGAAGACCTTACCCCAGGTGGTTCGATGCAGAGTTA
>NZ_JBMPPI010000050.1:0-25020 GCF_049340245.1 Undibacterium sp. TC4M20W | reverse complement strand
GCAGGCGTCGATGTCGCGCAAAGGAAACTGCTATGACAATGCGCCGATGGAAAGCTTCTGGGGTAGCCTGAAAAATGAATTGATACATCACCAGCACTACCCGACCCGTGCTGATGCACAGGCTGCTATTCAGGAATATATCGAAAGCTTTTATAATCGCCAGCGTCGTCACTCACGCCTCGGCTATATTCCACCTGCCTTGTTTGCTGATAATTTCTATCAACAATCGCAGGCTGCTTAAAACATGAGTGTCCGTTATTGACAGTACACCTCAATACATCTCTGCACGAGAGTGATGTATCTTTGATTCAAAATCATAAAGCAGCCGTGATTTTCAAACAGCACAGAAAATTGCGGCTGAGCATGCGTACGATTACGCTGCGTTAATTTTACCTACATTTCTGCAAGCATTAATTAAAGATTCAAATTATCCTCATATTACTCAGCAGGCTGTTGATGCTTACTTGCGTTCCGGTAGGCAATATCAAATAAATCTCAAAGGCAGATAATGGACGACTTTACATGTACGAATTGCGGTGGGCCGGCAACTCTTATTTCGTCTGAAGGAGTGATAAATACTTATATCTGTAATAACTGTGGATCAAAAATTGAATCGATCGTATATTATGTTAGAGAGCCTTCCCACCTTGGGGTAGATTATTACAGGGCAGTTGTTATTGTTGCTAATAAAATACTTGCCAGGAAAACTGCTATAAAGATTAGGCGAATCTTTTCTGGGTTATCAAATTTCGGTGAGGCAGCTTTGCAAAAGCAAATTGATGAAGGTTCAGGGTCATTGGATTTAGGGATTTATTCAGGCCGTGAAATAGAGGAGCTTACTGAAAAGGCTAAGACATTTGATCTGAATTTGACATTTGTGTACGATTCCAGCGTATAAAAAATCTGCATAAGTTTTTGCGGAAAGTTGGGATTGTTGAAGGAAACGCTGGGGGGAGGTCTCTTAAGAAACAAATTTGAATTCTTGTGTGATTCATAGATATCATTTCAATTAAAATGATGCAATGGATGACGAGATTCCAAGGCGACTTCGTTGGATTCAACTCTATGAAGAACTCGGCAACGCAGGCGTTGTTTCCCTGCGTTGTGGCGTTTCGCGGCCAACCTTGCGGAAATGATGGCAGCGATATAGGGGATTGGGTATAGATGGCCTCAAGGAAGAAAGTCGTAGACCAAAAACATCTCCTGCGCGCAAATTAGGTTACCCCTGCCTTTCAACCTCAACCAAACACCCCACCTTCATCCGCATCCAGTATCACCGACAAAGTAATATGCCGCGGACGCGTCAGTGCAAACAAGACCGCATCCACCACGTCCTTGCTGGTCGCACGTTCGCCTTTCTGGCGGTTTTGCACGGCGTCCCATTCTGGTTGCTGCGGTGATACGTCATCGAGATAAGGCGGGTGCACGCTGATGGAGCGGATGGGTGTGCCTGCCAGCATTTGCCGGAAGCCGTCTGCGAGGCCTGCCTGGGCGCGTTTGGCGGCGTAGAAGGGGACGGACACGCTTTGCATCCTGGCGTTTGGCAAGCCGCTGATGGAGCCTATGGTGAGGATGTCTGCGCCTTCTGATAATCGCAGCAGCGGCAACAGGCCCTGGGTCAGCAGGAAGGTGCCGGTGACGGCAGAATTGATGACACCGAGTACTTCGGCTGCCGTGTAGGCTTGCTCCCTGGCTTCCAGCCACATGGTGCCGTTGTTGATCAGCAGGTCGATGTGGGTGTGCGATTTGCTCA
This sequence comes from Undibacterium sp. TC4M20W, assembly GCF_049340245.1. Taxonomy (NCBI): domain Bacteria; kingdom Pseudomonadati; phylum Pseudomonadota; class Betaproteobacteria; order Burkholderiales; family Oxalobacteraceae; genus Undibacterium; species Undibacterium sp. TC4M20W. The sequence continues at coordinate 23,267 of NZ_JBMPPI010000050.1, read as the reverse complement.
GCGTATCGATGGTGGCCTGTACGCTGTGGATATCGGCCAGATCGGTTTCTACACATACCGGCATCTCATGCCCCAGGCTTTGTATGGTACTGGCAGTGTCGGCTAGTTGTGCAAGTTTGCGGCCACATAAAATCACTTTGCAGCCTGCCTCTGCCAGTGAGATGGCCAGCGCGGCACCAAGACCGCGTCCTGCACCGGTGATTACTGCGGTTTTTCCAGCCAGACTTGTCATACATTTTCCTCACGAATTTTCCTCATGAATTTTTCTCACGAATTTTTCTCATTAAGCGATTGGAAAACTATACAGCAGTCTTGTCGGGCGTGCAGTCGGCAAGGCTGGTAGGAGCGGCTTTAGCCGCGAACAACTGGGTCGTGGCATGGGATGTGGCTGCTCAAGCATTCGCTACTGAAGCCGCTCCTACAGGGTAGCTACATTCGTGCAAAAGAAAAACGGCTGCTGAACATGTATCTGTTCAGCAGCCGTTGCTTTTAGTGCCAGGTGATTACAAAGACTTCAGGAAAGCCAGCACCGCATCGCGGTCTGCTTTAGACAAGCCTTCAAAACGCTGGCGTGCCTTGTCTGCTTCGCCGCCGTGCCAGAGTATGGCCTCGGTCAGGTTGCGGGCACGGCCATCGTGCAGGTAGCCTACCTTGCTGTTATTGCCCATGACTTTCTCGGTATAGCCTATGCCCCACAGTGGCGAGGTGCGCCACATATTGCCCTGGGCCTGGCCTTCTACCAGCTTGTCGGCCAGACCTGTGCCCATGTCATGCAGTAGCAAGTCGGTGTATGGCTTGATGGTCTGGTTGCGCAACTCTGCCAGCAAATGGCCTGAACCAGTTTTCATCTCCACCGTGTGACATGCTGAACAACGCATGTTCTGGAACACCTTGGCACCAGTACTGACTTGCTGCGGATTGACGACATGCTCATCCATCGGTGCCACACCTTTGGGGAAGCCGCTGGCGATGCTGCGTTGTGCAGGCACGGCCACCAGGCCCAGGTAGCGGGTGATGGATTGCAGATCAGCTTCCGAGATACCTTTTTGCGCAGGTGCGGCAGCACAGCCAGCCGGGTCCGTCGTGCAGCTACGGTTAGGGTAGGGCGCAGACGTCACCGCCATGTCCTGCAACAGCGCAGCAGCAGTCTGGTGACGCAGGGTTGCCTTGGATGCCTTCCAGCCAAAGCGGCCTACGCGCACTGTGCCGGTCTCTGGCTCATACACATAATTGGCCAGACCCATGACACCATCGGCATCTGGTGATGTGCGGGTACGTGCCAGGATGTCGGCTTCTGGTATCGCTTCGAGCAAGCCCATGCCTATCATCGGTTGGGCCGCACGCAGCGAATACACTGTCGGTACAGCGCCCTCAAATGCCAGCGTCGGTTTGCGTAATTCAACATTGCTGCCATCGGCCAGTTTGGTGGTGCGGGTTTCAAATCCGGCGACGTTGACATTGGTGCCCCAGTTTTGCGGCACACCGCTGCTTGAGAAGGCATTCATCTGCACTACGGTGCCATATTGCGGATGTGGCAATTGCTGGCCTGCTGTATTGGTGGCTGCTACCCTGACCGACATGCTGTCGAGACGCTGGTTGATAGCGGTAGGCGCAGGGCTGCGGCCATTATTGACGTGGCAGGCAATACAGGCAGACTGGTTGAAACGTGGCCCCTGCAAACCTACGGCTTGCTGGTAACGGTCATTACCATTCTCATTATGGTCACCGGTCGTAAAGTTGGTATGTACCAGACGGCGGCCCTCAACAAAGCGCTGTATGTTTTGCATACCCGCATTATTGTGTGGCTGCTGGAACATGAACAAGCCATTGTCAGAATAATTGTAGGAGACAGAACCCTGGCCACCCGACAAAGTATCTTCCGGCAGCGGTACCGAGTTCAAACGCGGTTGCACGCCATACCATGGCTTGAGACCAGAGCCGACCACATAAATCCATTCGGCTGAGTAATAACGTACACCGCCGCTGTCACCCTTGACAGCCATACCTTCAGGTGTTGAGAACATCGATGGTGATACTTCAATGATGTCACCTGCCACCAGCGGACGTGCCGGGATGTTCTTACCATTCGGGAAGCCGTTTGCATCCAGGTCGCTATGTCCAGGATAATCTTTCACGCGCAAGGTACAAGCACCATTCACGCCATCAGGGGTGCTGAGTTTGTTATTGGCAGGGTAGGGCACAGGCTTGCAGATGGCGACATTGCGATCGACCAGTTCACCCGGATTCATCCAGCCATAACCCGTCACACCAACGCGGTCAAAACCACGGAAGAAGGCCACGCCACCCGGCAGAAAATCGACAGTATTGTATTGATTGACAGTGAGCACAGGTTTGGTCACGCCTGCCACACGGCTATTGTCGATGATCTCAAAACCCCAGGTGCGGTTCTTGAAGTATTGCGGCACAAAGGTCAGGTAATTGCCCGGGCCTTTATCAACTGGCAGGCCGGTGACTGCATCGACAGTTTCATTCGGGCCGTAGCCAATTTCATTCCACTCTTCACCACGTTCACGGCCATGGCGTGCCAGGCCGCGTGCACCAAAGCGCGTGACGAGGGTGCCGTCAGGCAGAGTGAATTGCAGGCTTTCCAGCGGTTCTGCGGCGGCAGGCAAAGGTGCCCAGCCACTGCCACTGCTTGGGAATTTCAAAGCGGTGGTCGCTGCATCAGGCAGGGTGTTGTCGCTGCCTGGTGACTTGAATTCAACTTCAAACAGCGAGTAGCCGTATTGGGTCGCACGCGCCACGCCTTGCAGTCGTATGTAGCGGGCGTTTGCACCGAGGTTAAAGAATTCTTCCGTACCGCCTTTGCCACCGCTGACATAGCGCAGTTGCGTCCAGGTCTGGCCATCGTCGGATACGCGCAACGCGTACTCCTTGCCATAGGCGTTTTCCCATACCAGCTTCATGTAGCCGACGGGTGTCTTGGTGCCAAAGTCAAACTGTATCCAGGCACCGTCTTCTGAGGTACTTCCCCAGCGGGTATTGGCTTTGCCATCGATCGCCATGGCCGCTGACATGGCCTGGTTTTCTACTGCGGAAGAAGTCGCGGCGACAGGCTTGACGGCAACACCAGGTTTGCTCAAATCGATCTGGCCAGGGTTGCTTGGTTGGCTGGGTTGGCCAGGCTGGGTTGGATCTGTGCCCGGTTGTGTGACCGCTGTGCCAGAGAAAGCCTGTATCTCTATGATGGAATAGCCATACTGGGTAGAGCGCTTGATACCTTTTACGCGCAGGTAGCGGCCTTTGCCATTCAGGTCAGTCAGGTCCTCGACACCACCCTGGCTGTTATCGACGGTCTTGATCGTCGTCCAGTCACTATTATTGTCAGACACCTGCAACAGATATTGCGTGGCATGGGCGTTTTCCCATTGTATGCGTACGCGGGTAATGGTTTCTGACTTGCCAAAATCCAGTGTCAGATACTGGTCATCCGTGAAGCCGCTGCCCCATCGCGTATTGTCGTTATGGTCTATCGCGGCCAGCGCAGAGAGGTCGCCACGTTCAACAGAACTGGCAGTCGCTGTCACAGGTGTCAGCGCGGTTTCTGCCGGTGCAGCTTGTGGTGGCGCAGCCATGGGCGTCGCGCCCGCGCCGTTCTGTGCAGAATCAGCATTGCTGGACCCACCACAGCCTGCCAGTTGTAAACATAATAGCGATGAGGCCAGGCAGATGGCCGTCATGCGGTTGGATATTTTTTTCACGTAAGAACTCCTGGTTGGTACGTTTTATATTTGCATGTGGCAGGTAGTCCACATCCTGTTGTATTGCGTACTGCATGTCTGTGCATGTGCAGACAGGTGAAGCGCTGGTAGTGCGATGAATTCTATAAAGAGAGCAACGCCAGGAACGGGTTTCCTGGTCCGTCGAAGCGCAACAGTACATAATCAGCATGCCAGTTGCAAGCCAGCGGGCGGCACTAAACAAATCACCAAAAGGTAGGTGATAGCTAACAAAAAGGTAAGCTATCAACCATTTGCACTGCCCCAAAATTGGGCGTGGTACATCTCATTTTTTGTCAGTCGGTTGACATAATTGGTCAGTTTTTGGAAAGCATCCCATTTGAGGCATGTACGGGATTGCACTTGGGAGTGGAAACTTTTCCAGTTTTTGACGCTTGCTTTACTAATTGGATATGCATTTTGAACACACAAATTGAACTCCTTCTCCTTCCCCTTCAAGGGGAGATTTGCGGGGTTTCGCAAAGCATGCTTTGCGCCGCAAATTTCCAAGCCGCTTGCAAGCGGCGCGGTGGAATGGTTGGGATGGGGATGGGGTTCTTATGAAACCTGATCGCAGCTTAAATCAACCGAAACCCATCCCCACCCTAAGTCTCTCTCTTGAAGGGGATGGGATTTAGTAATCAGCGCGAAGTTAATGGCGGATGCCTTCAAGCCAGTGTCCGCAAAAGTACCCAGTTTTGATTTGATCGCAAATAAAATGTGCGCAGAAATCTTGTGTACTCTCAAGGAACTTTGTCAGTAAACATCATCGCTAATTTTGCTGATTAAATCCGCTGACAAAAAACGTCCCGCAAATACACAAATGAACCCGCAGTCATTTAATCCATCCTCAAAAAAGAAAACGCTGTTTAGTGCTTAACTTGATTGTGACAAGTTTGTAAGAAACAAATTGATTTCCCTGTTACAGAAAACTTACAAATGCGGATGCGAAAAAATGGTGCCAGCATCATTTTGCAACACACATCATTCTTCGCGAGACCAGTAACTTGACGACTTTATCCATGCTTCTGGCTGCACGCGCTGTTCTACCATATAAGTACGCAATGCCCGCGCAGCCTGTTTTTCGGCAGCTATCCAGATGTAACCATCGCCAGGCGGGAAAGTATAAGCAGCGGCTTCTGCCAGCAAAGCCTGCTCATCATTGGCTGAATCCTGATCGCGTATCAACCATTGCGCTTGCCAGTTGGCTGCACTCACGCACGCCTGTTTATCTGCCGCATCAGCAAGCATGATGATGCTGGTGACGTGTACGCCTGCGCGCAATTGTTCAAGGCGTCGTGTGATTGCGGGCAGGGCAGTGGCATCGCCTATTAACAGATACCAGTCAAAGTCATCTGCTACGACCATGGATTTACCAGGCCCGCTGACGATCAGTGCGTCGCCTATTTTTGCCTGCATCGCCCATGCATTGGCAGGCCCGTGCTGGTGCAGTGCAAAGTCCAGCACCAGCGTGCGTGCCTGTGTGTCGAAATATCGCGGCGTATATTCGCGTGTAACAAAGCTGTCTGCCTCGCCAGCAACCGGCAGCAAGATCTTGACGTGGTCATCATGCGCGAGGCTGGCAAAATCATGCAGATCATCTGATTGGAAAGTGATGCGCTGCATATTGGGTGTCAAGCGTGTGACGTCAATGACGCGCAGGGTTCTGCGGCGTTTTTCCCAGCGCAGGCGTTCGATGTGGTGTTTGATATTTGTGGTCATGATGTTTTGATTTTGTGAGTATTGGTTCGTGTTGATTAGTTTTCGTGGATTGGGCCAGGTGCCGGTTGAATCGGTGTAGGTTGGGCCGGGCCTCGCTAGGCTACGTTTCACCAGCCCAACACTGGGCTTTTAAATAACGTATACGTTTGCAAAGGCCGAGTGTTGGGCTGATGAGACGTAGCCCAACCTACACTCCAGCTCAACCTACGAGGCCGTCCTTCGTCCACACCGCCTCACATTAAACGCCAGCGCCAGCGTCGCGCATACCGCAACAGGTATCCCCACCATCCACGGCAAGCGCACCGCAACTGCATACAGGGATGTGCCCGCTGCCGGGCCTACGGTATCTTTCAAATCTGCCGCTACCGATGCGGCTGCCATATAAGTAGCCCGTGCATGCGCAGGTGCCAGCTCCATGATCAGCGTTGGCAGCAAAGGGCCAAACAGCATTTGCGACAGCGACAGCAAACTGACACCGAGCACCAGCGCCGCCAGGCTGGATGAAAACAGCAGACAGATAAAAGCGCCTACCAGCACGCAGCCGCTGGCAATCACCATCTTGAAATTAGACACATGCGCGAGAACAGCGCTGATCTTCAACTGGAACAGCACCGTCAGTACCGCAGCATAAGTAAACAGCAAACCTATCTGCGAAGGTGTCAGGATGCCTGCATCTACCGCATACAGCGGCAAGACTGAACTTAACCAGCCTGCCGATATCTGCAGGCACATAGACCACAGCAATAAACCAGCGAGACGCGCATCCCGGAAGGCGGGCAGGATGCCGATCAAACTTTCATCCTCATCATCGGGAATGGAATTTTTTGTCAGTGTCTCTGGCAGCCACAGCGCAATGATCAATGTACTGATGAGTGTCGCCAGCGCAGACCCCAGAAATACGGCACCCAGCGAAAACAGCGCCAGCACAGAGCCCACTGCCGGGCCAGCTACGCGGCCCGCGCTCGACATGACGCGTGCGATGGAAAAATAATACCGGTGTTGCTCAGCCGGTATGGCATCGGCAATCACCGCAGAGATAGTGGGATGCAAGACGCTTTCAAACGCGCCTATCAAGATCAGCACCAGGGCAGATGCCCATACACCATGGGTAAAGTAGAGTATCGCAAAGCCCATCCCCACACCCGCAGTGGAGATCAGCAAGACCGGGCGGCGCCCGACACGGTCGGCAATGCCGCCCACCATGGGCGTGGCCAGCAACTCGCCGCCAGAATAGCAGGCCAGCAGCAAGCCTATGTGGCTGGCAGAAATGCCCGCATCTTTTTCTGCCCACAGGGCAAAAAACGGCATGATTACACCATCAGCAAAGCCGACAAAAAAACAAAGGAAAAGGCCAACAGCAGTGGCAAGAGGTGCATTCGTAAAAATGCGGAGAGAGGCAGAAAATCTGCGGGAGAGCTGAGACAGCAGTCGTGATAGTAATCGCATATACATTATCCATGGCGCGACAAATCTGCTTGCAAATGCAGGACAAATTTGTTTGCGCGTTGGCTAACGTAAACGCTTACGTCACTGTTTCCAGTGATATGAGGCGATCCTAACAAAGAAAAAACAGGCAGTCAATGTGCTGGTTTTATGCCAGCCCGGCCGGATAGCGTGGCTAGATTTTTTATGAATATCAGCTTGTTACCCTGCTTGACAGGGCTGACTTGACAAAATAGATAAGCAAATACCATCACAATTTCAAATGTAACCAATTGTAGCCTGGGCTATAATCTGCACTTGTTTTACGCGCGTGCATTGCCCTTTTGATTGCTAAAAGACAATAAAACCTGTTCACTGTCACTTTATATTATGAAAAAAACATTTCTGGCTTGTTTGTCTTTCCTGGTTTTTGCCTGGCCCAGCCTGTCGCAGGCCGAGGTGCGCAAATGTGTGACGCCTTCCGGTGAAACGATATTTACTGACCAACCCTGCAATGCCAAGATAGGCAGCAACGCGACCGAAGTCAAAAACGACGCCACACTGCGCAAGATCACGGCCATGCAAAAAGACCGCGATACCGGCAAAAGCTGCTGGGTGCTGGATCACAGGTATAGTCAATGCGATGTCAGCGTAGATCGTACCCTGATGACCAACTTCAAGGAAAATTGCACCATACCGAAGAACCAGTTTATTAAAGAGCGCGCCAACGACAACGTCAGCACCAGTTATAGAACTTACAGGGAGCGTCGGGAATACAGAGATTCATCGCAAGAAGTCGATGATCTCGAATATAGCCACAGGGATACCCGTAAAAGCCGCGCCGTCTTGCAATGTGAAGTGCTGGAAAAAGATATGTGGTCCTATCTGAAGCAAAACTTCAACGACAAGGTACCACCGCAAGACGCCAAGAATATCGAAGTCAAATTACTGGGCCTGCCTGACCCTGAAAGAAGCAGCAGTTCTTACAATAGAAGAAGATAATGTCCCATGTGCTGACTTCATGCACAGGATGTACTTCACAATGGCAATCTCAATTTCGGAAAAAAATCACTTTATGAACGACCATAACCAGCATGCAAAACAAGTTCTTGACAAGGCAAGGGAGGCGCATGCTGCAAAAGAATATGAGACGTCGCTGGCATCTTATGAATGGTTTTTTGAGCATGCGCTGGATGAGGACAAGGGTTCGCTCTATGGTGTGCGTTTGTCGTACTGTCTTTTTGGATGGGTGGAATTGGGCCAGGAATATGAGCCTGCCAGAATTCGTCTTGAACAAAAGTTTGAGCACAGCATTCTTGCACTGGAGCAGTCACGCAATCCGGAATATTTTCATGACTATGCCTCTATAGGTGCCTGTCTTGGCCAGCAAGAAGCCGTATTGGACAAATTCATCGCTTATCATCATGCAGACCCCAGGCTCGCCAGGGAAATCGTCCACTTCATCTGGGATGAACTGCTGGCCTCACCCCACATGCTTGTTTGCGCCACTTATATTGATAATGCGCCAGCACTCTATGATGGAAAGCTTGAAAAACATGATGAAACAATGAAAATCTTTGCGTCCAGGCCAGAACTTGCCACGGACGATTTCATGCAGGGAATGAGGGACAGGTTCATTCAGGAGGTTAGCAATATCATCAAGGTATTGCAGGCTTCTGGACGCACTGAAGAGGCTGGCGCTGTTTCTGCGAGGGCGAAAGCGGATCTGGAAAAAAGAAACTATATCCATTCCTTGCCAGCATGATTTCTGCAGGCAGACACCTTTAAAAAAACACCCACATCGCGGGTGTTTTTTACCATAGGCGAGACCAGGGTTTATTCGACGATCAATGTATATGTCACTGCTTGCGACATATCGTTGCTACGCCCGCCAAAGTTGATCGTATGTTTGCCCGGGCTTAAGGGCTTGAGCATGACATAGTAACCGTCAGCAGCAGAGGGGTCGAGTTTGACCCTGCCGCCGGTCAGTGCACCTGCGTCAAAACAAACAGGGCTGACTTGTCTGTGTGTTTCAAGTTTTGTGGCGCGTACGCCATCAATTTCCAGTATCAGCATATGGATGCCATCAATGGCTTCCCTGACAGCTTCCGTGACGCCCTTACAACTGATTTTGCCTGGCACACCTGAATTGACCATGTAATTAATCAGAGGGAAGTAAAGATACTTATCCTTGGGGACGGTGCAAGTCCTGATGGTTCTTTGCGTGCCATACGTGCCAGCCAAAAACCAGACCGGACCTTGCTGTTTGAAATGGCAGGACTCACCGGTTTTGTCTGCAACCGGGCTATTGTTTTCACCATCAAATGAACGCGCCCACTGCCACCAGGCGCTGGACCATTCTCCCTGGGTTTTGCCCGCGACAACTTGTTTTGGCGCGATCAGGCTGGTAGGGCTTGCGGGGCCGGCAGCAATGCTGGTGGCAGGCAACTGGCTAGCGAGGGACAATAAAATAATCAGAGATAGTCTGGAGATGTTCATTAAAGTGCTTGTATGGAGATTGCTTGCACAGGCGGGGCTGCATAAGTTTGCCCGCTCGTAGCAAAGGAAAGAAAGGCGCAATTCTACCAAGGTTTTTTATATGCACATCAATCTTGTCCTGCGCGCATGGTGGGGGAGGTTGGGGCGGGTCGTAAATTGGGTGGACCGTAAGGCGGGCCGACCCTGTAGGTTGGGCTACGCTTCATCAGCCCAACACTCGGCCTTTGCAAACATATACGCCCATTCAAATTCCCAGTGTTGGGCTGATAAGGCGCAGCCTAGCGAGGCCCGGCCCAACGTAGGTAGTTGGCGAGGCCAGGCGCAACTTACGTGGTCGCTACTGAGGAGTAAAACCGACGCATTTCTGAACACCCTCAATGCATCGCAACTACCCTTGTTTGTCCTGTGGCGAAATCTATTCCATCCGCCTTGTCCAGCCTGCCTGCCAGCGTCGTCAAACCCCAGGCGCCTACCACAACCAGAGCACCTATCCAAGGCGTATGCATCAAACCGATGTGGCTGACGATCAAGCCACCTGCCCAGGCACCAAAGGCAATACCGACATTGAAGGCAGCGATATTCAAGCCAGATGCGACGTCGATAGCCTGCGGCGCATCCTGCTCTGCACGTTGCACCACATACACCTGCAAACCCGGCACATTACCAAAGGCCACTGCGCCCCAGGCCAATACCGTCAGCAAGGCCAGCCATTTATTGTGCGCAGTAAAAGTCAGCACCAGCAAGACCAGGGCAAGCAAGGCGAACACGATTTGCAATGCCGCCACCGGGCCTTTTTTATCGGCCAGTTTGCCGCCCCAGATATTGCCAAAAGTGACCGAGACACCATACACCAGCATGACCAGGCCCACCGCATTGGCGCTAAAACCGCTGATGTCTTGCAGTATCGGTGCCAGATAAGTGAAGGCGATAAAGCTGCCGCCATAACCCAGCGCCGTCATCGCATATACCAGTAACAGGCGCGGTTTTTTGAGTACCGCCATTTGCGTCAATAAAGAGGCGGGCTTGCTGCTGGCAATGGTCGAAGGGATCAATATCGCACAGCCAATAAAGGCAATCACACCCAGCGCCGATACCGCCAAAAACGTCGCCTGCCAACCCAGATGCTGGCCGATGAAGGTACCCAGTGGCACGCCCGTCACCAGCGCCACTGTCAGGCCGCTGAACATCAGCGCAATCGCACTGGCAGCCTTGTCCTTGGCGACTAGGCCAGTGGCTATCGTTGAACCTATCGAAAAGAACACCCCATGCGCGAGGCCAGTCAGCACCCGCGCCGCCATCAGTGAGGCATAGTTGGGCGCCATCCAGGCCACCAGGTTACCGATCGTGAACAAGGCCATCAGGCCCAGCAATAACTGCTTGCGTGGTACGCGGCCAGTCAGTGCTGTCAACACCGGAGCGCCAACTGCTACGCCCAGCGCATACAGGCTGACCAGCAAACCGGCAGAAGGAACAGACACCGCCAGGCTGCTGGCGATGGTGGGGATAAGGCCGACAATCACAAATTCTGTCGTACCGATGGCAAAGGCGCTGAGCGTCAGCGCCCACAAGGCTAAGGGCATATGGACTCCATGCATGAGGGAAATGAATAACAGGCTGCAGTCTGGGCCCATGCAGAACAAAGAAAAATAGCTTAAGCTACACTTTACTTATGACTCGGAGTCAATAATGCTAAGCCTGGAAACCATGAAAGCCCTGGTCGCAGTGGCCGATACCGGCTCATTCTCAGCCGCAGCCGAGCGCCTGGGGCAAACGCCGTCCGGCATCAGCCGCAGCATTTCCCGCCTGGAAGCGCAGCTCGGCATGACCCTGATGACGCGCACCACCCGCAAGCTGGAAATCACAGAAGAAGGCCACTGGCTACTACAAAGGGCCAAGAAGATACTCTGCGATATTGATGACACTGAAGAACAACTGACAGCACCCCTGTCGCAACCATCCGGCCTGGTGCGGGTAAATGCCGCCACCCCCACGCTGGATCATTTGCTGGCACCGCTGGTGGCAGATTTTCTTGATGCCTATCCCCTTATCAAACTCGAACTGGTCAGCGGCGAAACCTTTGTCGATCTCATCGAAGAAAGAGCCGACGTGGCGATACGTATAGGCCAGCTCACGGATTCCAGCCTGCATGCACGCCGCCTGGGCAGCAGCCGCATCCGCCCGGTCGCTGCACCGCATTACCTCGCACGTCACGGTGAACCGCAAACCGTGGCTGATCTGGCACAGCACCGGCTGCTGGGTTTTACCGCCCCCGCCAGCCTCAATACCTGGCCGCTGCCCAAGTCGGATGGCGTCAAAGATGAGGGCTATGTCATAGACCCCGTCGTCAGCGCCAGCAATGGTGAAACCCTGCGCCACCTGGCCGTGCAGGGCGCCGGCATCGTCTGCCTGTCTGACTTCCTGACCATGGCCGACCGCGCCCACGGCAGGCTCAAACCCGTGCTGGTCGACATCAGCCTGCCCTGGATGCAGCCAGTCTGGGCGGTATTCTATAAACAGGAAGCCATACCCCCACGCGTGGCCGCCTTGCTGGATTTTTTGATGACGAGATTACCGATGGACAGGGCGTGAATATCGTAGGTTGGGCTACGCTTCATCAGCCCAACACTGTGCCTCTGCAAACGTATACGTCATTTAAACGCCGAGTATTGGGCTGGTAAACCGTAGCCTAGCGAGGCCCGGCCCAACAAGACCAACCAACGCCGCTAGACTCCAGCCTGCGCTGGAGCGACCTTGCATAGGGCAGGGGGATTGATAGACCGCGCTCAGAAAATAGATCGCTTAACAGAGTCTTCTCAGGTACTCAGCAAAGCTCACAAAAAAATCTCAAAACAAGCTCACACAAACCGCATCGCCCGCTTATTTGCATACCCCCAAAATCGTCATTCCCGCGCAGGCAGGAATTCATCGTGTTTACGCCAAATACGGTGATGTACTGTACAGTGCGCAAGACAAATATCCAGCAGAAGCGGCTTCAGCCGCGCACGCGATACCATGTCCCTATTTATGTGTGAGAAGGAAATAAATCAAACCCATTGCAATTTATGCCCGAATATCATTAAATTGCAGCGACCCTGGCAAACCATATCCATACATCCATCCCAGCCTGATGCAGCATAAAAATAAACTCCACCACCTCTGCATCATTACCCTGTTGATGACGACAGCCAGCCTCGTCGCCTGCAAAAAAACTGCCGACCCCACTGCCAACACTAATGCCAACACTACTGCCAGCTCTGTAGCAATGCAACCCGCCAGCGTGCTTGCATCCGCAATAGAAACCAGCACTGCCGCAGAAGCAATCCCAGACGCCGCGCCTGCATCCACAGAACCTGGCCCCTTCGGTCTCTCCATGGCCATCAGTGAAACCGAGCTCGCCAGCAAATTGGGCTTTGTCAAATCCAGCAAAGCCAAGCATCTGTTTGAAGGCCAGCCACCCAAACCCGCAGATGATTTCAGCGACTACTACGCCGTCGCCGCGCCCATCAGCGGCGTCTGCAAGGTAGGTGCATCGCGCACCATCACCGCCGTCAGCGGCACAGGCGAACAAATCAAAGCCGCCGCCGACCGCATCGCGCAAGCGCTGGAGCAGCAATACGGCAAACCCAGCCTCAAAAAAGACAAAGTCAAAACCGACATCTACAACCGCCGCCCGCAATTCTGGATGGTCGGCCTCAAAGAAGGCTCTGTCAGCTACGGCTACCTGTGGGCCAACGGCAAAACCGAACGCGAACTGCCCGACAACATCCTCAACATCATCGTCTTCGCCCAGGCCCACGCCATCAACCGCGGCGAAGTCGGCGTCAGTTATGAGTTTGCGAATTATGCGGATTGTCAGAAGGAGTGGCGGCTGGAGAAGGGGAGGAAGTCTTGATTGCTGTCAGGCGCATCAAGCACGTAATAAATGGAGACAACATGCAAAAAAACATAGATTCAAAAGATGTGCCGCAATGGATAGCATCCAGCACCACGGCGGAAGACGCCAATCAACTGCAAGCATGGTCTCTTGCCATGATTAGCAGGATAGAACGCGGTGACCTCAGCATCGGCATCCTTTCGCTAGACGAAGCGCGTCAGGTTCCGCTGGCCTTGCGCAAGGCCTTTGAACTTGGACTGATAGAGGCAGGCATACATTTGGCCGACTGGCTGGTGCGCAATCCTACCGATTATGCCGATATTCCAGCCGCAGAACAAGTCATGCTGGAAGTGATCGCCCTAGGTAAACAAGATGCTGCTGTGCCTCTGATGCGCTATCGTTGGATTTACCGACGCGATACCTGTAGCGATGAAGAAGCGCAGCAATCCTTCGCCTTGCTCAATAGATGGTGCATACAACACCAGGCTGACAGCGATGCTCTCTACCTGTTAGCGCTAGTCACCTGCCACGGCTTTGGTACCGATGAAAACCCGGTCAGATCGGCGCAAATGCTTAACAAGGCAGCCTCCATGGGCAGTACCGACGCCATGTTTGAACTCTTTATCTACCATGCCCAGGGCATAGGCGTAGAGGTCAATGACGACAAGGCTGTTATCTGCCTGCGCCGCGCCGCCGAAGCTGGACAACTGCGTGCCATGTACAACCTCGGTGCTTTCCATGCCACTGGTCGCTATGTAGAACAGGACATGGCACTATCAGTAGCCTAGTACAAACGCGCCGCCGAAGCCGGGCACCCAAAAGCTGCCGAGACACTCGCCATCATGTATGAAGAAGGCGAGGGCGTAGAGCAGGACGATGCAATGGCGCAAAAGTATTGGGATATGATTGCCTGATAAAGCCGTGCGGACAAAACGTAAAGGTCACTCAACGCAGAGGAACAGTCAGCAGGGTGCGAATTTAGAATGAACGCGCGGCTCTTATAACCGTATCGAAGCCCTGGAGTTTAAAGCACCGCAACACATATTCAGGTCATCCCCGCGCAGGCTCACTGCAGTCCGGAATAATGTCCTTGACAAACAATAACGAGTAAATTCCCTCCCTTTCAAGGGGAGGGTTAGGGTGGGGATGGGTTTCAGTCGATTGGCTGTAAATGATTTTGCTACAGAAACCCATCCCCATCCCAACCTTCCCCTTGAAGGGGAAGGAGCTTCAAGCATGATCGCTGGCAAAAATTATTCAATTGCAGAATTAAGTCTTCGACGTAGAAGAATCGCCGGGACGCTGTTCGTACTTCACTCTCCGAATGAGTCAAGATAATTATTCCGGACAGCAGTGAGCGCAGGCTGGGATCCATCTGCGCAAATGCCGTTATCAACGGTAGTGAGTAGCCTTCAGTGTATGGTGACGGGCGATATCACGATGCCGCAGCAACATCAGGTTCCGGTATTCATGCCGTTAAACTCAAGCATAATCTGTCCCTGTCATCGCCGCCTTTGCGCGCACCATCAGACTAGCGTAGCCTTTTTATGGTCTCCATGAAACCCTGGCTACCGGGTGAGATGTGGCGACTGATGACGCATCACGATCTTCATTGGCTGTTCACTGACTCAACTCTTTCTGCACCTGCGCTGGTGATTTCCCATCGTGGCGCTGGGCTGCTTGTCATGCGAGAGTGGCTTTCAACTATCAGTGTCGCCTGATCACGGGTGGAGTCTAGCCAATATCTATATCCTCCGTAATACTCTGGTACCCGAAAGTGCATTTTGAGCGCAGCGACTTCCAGTAGTGGCCCCAATTCTGGCAGACGTAACTGATGTTTTTCGATATAGCTGGGGCCGCTCATGATCTGATGCAGATGAGTCTGTATGGCTTGCATTTCTGCCGATGAATAAGGCAACAGTAATACAGGCTCCAGCAAGTCAAACAGATGGCTATGGCCGTATCGTCTGGCGATATCCAGTGGGCGCTCGCCACCGGCATTGACGATGTTGCGCCATGCCCCCATATCCAGCATAGCCTGTATGACTTCGCGCGGGGCTGCTGCCTCAGCAGCACTATGCATGGCGGTATTGCGGGAGGCTCCACTAAGTTGCCAGTCATTTGGATTTTCACCTTTGCTGAGCAGATCAAGAACCTTGCTCCAATCAGCAGCCTGCACAGCTTGGGCAAAGGATTGGCGGCTTCTGTTCCAGCCATATTTGAGTGTGGAAGATTGCGTTACTCCATCCCAGCTTTGACTATGCAGGATAGAAAGTTCTTTTTTATGACTTTCACTGAGGATAAAGTCAGGTGTGTCATCATTCCATCCTTCCGGGGAAGAGGTGGTTTGCTCACCATAATCAGGGCGCTGATCTTCGTTATATCTGACTGTGAGGTAGATAAAATTGGAACCGAAGTCACCTCCTTCCAGACAGATAATGTCACTTAAGTCGCGATAATTTTGGGGATAATTGTATAGCTTTATTTGCTTATGGTTTCCACCCTGGTGTGACAAATTCAGGGTGACCTGCAATGGTCTTCCTGCAATATCATTGCCCAGATCAAGCAAGATCTCTTCTGCAAGTACAGGCATGTTCAGCTCGCTATGCTCACTAATGGCATAGGCTTGATACAAATTCTTCATGCCACGCCTGGCCTTGCGCTGATTGACCAGCCTGCGATAAGCCTCGTCGGGGCCGTGAAGCATGGTGTTGAAGGCGTTAATCAATCTGTCACCAAAACTCATCATCTTGTTTTTTGTTGGATTGGTCATGTGATGTTTATCGTCATCCCTTACAGATTCTGGTTTTGTGAAAAACCAAATTAGTTACCCGTAAACCGTCCCAGCCAACGCTGCCTTGATCCCCACGCTGCCCTTATCAACAATCGCCAGAAAAACCGTTTTCGCTTCTGCCGCATCCTGCTTTTGCCTGAAACTCTGGTGAGCTTGGACAAGTGCCACTGTCCATGTCGCCAGCAACAGGTTGGCGGCCAGTATGGCGTCAATATCGCCAGCTTCGCGCTTGACGGATAAGGCCATTGCCTCTGCCACGACCTGGGCTATCTCATCGCGTATGGCCCTGGCGCGCGCCTTCAGGGTGGCGCTGCCTTCTATGGTTTCTATGAAGCCCTGGCTGCCTGGTGAGACAAAACCTTTGGCACCTGCGGCGAATCTGACATACGGGCTTTCGTCTGCCACCAGTTTATGTGCAAGCAGGCGCAGGGTTTCAATTGGAGAAATAGCAGGATCGCGTTGGCGCAAAGCCTCGCGCAAGATCTCGCGCCCCTCTTCGTCACGGTCAAAGAACATGTCTTCTTTGCGTGGGAAGTGATTGAACACCGTCATGCGTCCCACGTCAGCCGCCGCTGCAATTTCATCCACCGTCACATGATCAAAGCCGCGTTCCTGGAAGAGCAGGGTGGCAGCATCAGAGATGCCTTGGCGCATGGCCAGGCGTTTGCGGGTGCGGAGATTGGTAGGGTTTGACATGGACGGCATCATAGCATATATTAAATGTACTCAGTACATATTTGTATTAAGTACATATTAAGAAAGACTCATTTTATGACTACATTAACAAGTACAGGCAGCCAGCATCCACAGGCCGGACGGGCGGGCAATAACCGCGCCCTGGCTGTGATTTTTGCTGCCATTGGTCTGGACGCCGTCGGCATAGGCCTGATCTTCCCCATCTTGCCGCGTCTGCTGGCAGAGGTCACCCATGGCGACAATGTCGCGCCCTACATAGGTATCATGACTGCGCTATATGCGGTGATGCAGTTTGTTTTTGCACCCGTGCTCGGTGCATTGAGTGACAGACTGGGCCGCCGCCCGGTGTTGCTGATCTCGCTGGCCGGGGCAGCCATCAATTACCTCGTCATGGCATTCGCGCCACAACTCTGGATGCTGTTTCTGGGCCGCGCCATCGCCGGGCTGACCAGCGCCAATATGTCGGTGGCCATGGCCTATATCACCGATATTTCGCCAGAAGACCAGCGGGCGCGCCGCTTTGGTCTGTTCAATGCCGTGTTTGGGGCAGGCTTCATCATTGGCCCCATTCTTGGTGGCGTGCTTGGTGACTATGGTCTGCGCCTGCCTTTCATCGCGGCAGCGATTTTGAATGCGGCGAATCTGCTGATGGCCTTTTTTGTCTTGCCAGAATCACGCACACCCAGCCGTGAGAAGCTGGACCTGGCAGCACTCAACCCGCTGCGCCCCTTGCGCTGGACATGGCGCATGAAAAACTTGCTGCCCGTGATCCTGCTCTTCTTCATCCTCAGCATGACCGGCGAGGTATATGGTACCTGCTGGTCACTGTGGGGCAATGATGCCTTCCACTGGAACGGTCTGTGGATAGGCCTGTCGCTGGGCACCTATGGCCTGTGCCAGGCACTCGCGCAAGCCTTCTTGCCCGGCCCTGCCGTCAAACTGCTGGGCGAGCGCGGCACCATACTGACCGGTTTTGCGGGAACCTGCCTAGCCCTGGTCGTCATGGCTTTTGCCAAACAGGGCTGGATGGTATTTGCCGTCATGCCGGTGTTTGTGCTGGGGGGCGTCGGCATACCGGCCTTGCAATCACTCGCCAGCCGCATGGTCGATGAAGGCATGCAGGGACAATTCCAGGGCGTGCTGGCATCCGCCGTCAGCCTTGCGTCCATCATTGGCCCGCTGATGTTTTCTACGCTGTATTTTGTCGTGCGGGCACAATGGCCAGGGGCGATCTGGCTCAGCGTGATGGTGGTGTATGCGCTGGCGGTGCCGCTTGTGCTGGGTTTGCGTTTTCGTCGTGCTGAGATCTTGCCGGATGCGCAGGTACAATAGGTATTATTGTCAATTCGATGACGCAAAGAAGATGAGTTACTCCCTGCAGGTATATACCCCAACCCCGGTGGCGTTACGCCTGCAGACTTTGCTCTCCAAAGCAGAAGAATGGCGAGGTGATGTACCCAACCCGGAGCGGGGCGGCAAGCCTGTGCTCATGGTGACACTAGCAGACAAGCTTGCAGATCGTTACCTCTATCCCGGTACTGAGCTCTACAGCTTCACCGCACCTGAATTGTCGGACAGCGGCGCATTTTTTTACTACAGCCTTGACCCCGACTTGGCTCTGCACAGCCCGGTTCCGCTATATACATTTTGTATGACAGAGATACACCGTTCAGCAGAAGATGCTTTTCAGGTATCGTGCCTGTCCATGATGATGGTGGTGGCGACGGAGTTCAAGGCTGACTATATCACTGACGCCAGCGATATATGGAGCATGAACAGCGAAGGCAGGTTGTCGCTGGACAGATTGAAGTGAATCCTAGTGGATAGGGGATTGCCAGGTTCTGGCGCACTACACGGCCAGTGATTGTCAGGCAGCATGTGGGCTTGCCGCTGACCATGCGTACGATTACGCTTGCGCTAATCGTACCTACAGTCCTAAACACTGACCAGGGTAGTCGCTAGCAGCAAGCTGTCAAAATCATGTCAGCATAATTGTAAAGCTTTCTCGAAGGTCACCTGCACAGGCTTTATCATCAACTATTGTTACGACTGAAACCTTAATTTCACAAAGATATTCTCCCGGGATCAAGTCGCCAAAATCGTCATCGTGCTCAAAAACATCAGCTTGCATACGCAACGGTGTCGCTGAGGTCAGCGTAATTACGTTCCTTTTTGCCGGCGTAACTTGCATGGCGTATCCAAACCATAGTTCTGAATTATCCAATTTTGTGAGCACTGCTCTCGTTACATGAACTGGATAACATATATCCACCGGATCATCGCTAGTAATTTCTATATTGATAGGGAATTTACGAATCTCACTTGTATAGTGAAAATCAGAAACCAAACTGATGTTCAATTGCATGACTTATTTCCTAAATTTATTGTATTAGCCTGCGTAGGTACAATTAGTGCATAAGGCCCTGTGCGGAAAATCATGAATATCATTCACAGGTTTTATCTGGATGTGAAAAGGGGAGCTAGATCAGTGTCCCAGCGAATCTCATCAAATGAAATACGTGAATAAAGTTGATTGCATTCAGATTCGGTCAGCCAAGTTCCATGTGCGTCAACAAAATACTTTTTCCCAGATTCAAGTTCCGTAGATTTTGCTATGCTTTCGAAGCAGCGAGCGCGCAACAACTCGTTTAATACAATTTTTGTAGAAAATATCACGCCTTCTGGATGATGCAGATCTTCCTCTGAATTTATTTCCACTAATCGAAAGTATCTGCGTCCATTGGATGCATGACATAAATGCAGCCGGTATTGTGTATCATCTTTTACTTCATAAGCACGCCATAGCATTCATTGTCCTCTATAAAATATTAAATCCATGTAGATGCATTGTTGTGTAGTGTCAGAAAGTAAATCCACTACATCACACTTGCAATACTTACCGCGTCAACCTATACAAATAAATCGCCGTCCTGATCGTCGCTCTTTGTATCGAAGAAATATCCAGGTCTTCGTCCGGCGAATGCGCACCTCTGCCAGTGGCACCCAAGCCATCCAGGCTATCGACATAGGGCGCGACGAATTGGATGTCGCCGGCGCCGCGTTCACCTGGTGGGATGGCTTTGATCTCACCCAGGCCTGCATCAAAGCTGGCTTTGGAATACAGGTCCAGCAGGGCGTAGTTACCGGGCGTGGGGGACATCGGTGGGTAATTTTCGTTAAAGCGTATCGTTGCGCTGGTGCCAGCCAGGTTTTTGCTGACGATGTCTTTCATGTGGTCTCTGGCGCGCTGGCCTTGTTCTACACTGAGGTAACGCAAATCGCCATGTACCTGGGCACTGGGGGCGATGACATTGGTTTTGCCAAAGGCTGTACCCTTGCTGCTCAGGTTGTCGTAACTGATTTCAGTGCCGCCGACGATATTGCCGGGGTTGAAGGTCAGGTCAGGTTCGATCAGGGTTTCGCGAAAGCTGTTGAGGATGCGCGCGGTTTCATAAATCGCGCCATAGCCATTGTGGCCAAACACGGAGGCTGAATGGCCTTGTTTGGCCGTCACATCCAGCACAAAACCGCCAGAGGCGCGGCGTCCTACGGTGCCGGTGGCATTGCCGTTTTTATCGAGTGCCGTACCCTCAAAGGCCAGGGCTACGTCACTGCGTTTGGCGGCGTTGATAAGGTCGTTACGGGCGGTGGCAAGCGGGTGGCCCGGGCTTTCTTCATCGCCGCTGAAAATGACCTGTATGCGGGTATTGTCGAGTGCGCCCACGGCATGCAGCGCGCGTAGCGCTTCTATCATGATAACGTCGCCACCCTTCATGTCATTGACACCCTGGCCGCGCACGCGGTTGCCCTGCCTGTTCCACAATTGCACGGCGCTGTCTTTTTCAAACACGGTGTCGAGGTGGCCTATCATCAGCACGCGCTTGCCTTGCTTGCCCTCACGCTCTGCCAGCAAATGCCCGGCACGGTTCATGGCCGCTGGCATTTCAGACCAGCTGGTCTTAAAGCCCAGGCTCTCAAGTTCATTGCTGAATAACTTGCCGACATCGCGTACACCTGCTTGATTGAGTGTGCCGCTGTTGATGTTGACACTGCGTTCCAACAGTTGCAGCGCGGCTTCTGACCTGGCCTGCACGGCGGCGACGATTTTTTGTTCAGTCGGTGACAGGCTTTGCGCGTTGGCAGTGGAGGTCAATGCGCCTATGGACAAGGCGATGCAAAACGGGAGCACTTTTTTGATGAGCATGGCGCGTTCCTGATATCTGTGTTGGCTGGTTTGGACAGATGCATAATGTACACCGTTTTACAAGTAACGGGGTAGAGAGCAAACATCAGTAGGGTGCGCAGTGCGCACCGCTTTTTTGGGGACATGGTGATGGTGCGCACGGCGCACCCTACTCACTCTACTAAACCTTCCCACCCTTTTCACGTTTGCCAAACAACGCCATCCCACCTATCGCCAGCAACACGCAGGCGATGCCTGTAAGCTGGCTGCTGCTGACCACTTCGCCGAGCACCACAACTGCCAGCACCACGGCAGATACCGGGGCCAGCGCAGTGAAGAGCGCGGCTTCGCTGCCGCTGACTTTGGCCGCGCCTGCATACCATAGCAAAAAGCCAGCCACGGTAGGCACCATCGCATAATAGACCACGGCCCATACTGCCTTGCTGGTGACAGGCGTCTGCCACGGCATTTCAAACACGGCGGGTATGATGGATAGGGCCAGGCCCAGGCCCGTCATGATGGTCGATAAGGCTAAAGGTGGGATTGCCGTCTTCAGGCGTTTATTCAGCAGAATGAACAAGCCTTCACAAACAATCGCAGCAAAGATCAGGGCATTGCCCAGCAGTGAATGCTGAGCACCTGCATTTACGCCATCCGCCCGCACAGCGATCGACAACACGCCTGCACCCGCCAGCAGTACGGCCAGCAATAAGCTGGCTTGCGGCCTTTCACCCAGCAAGACGATGGCAATCGCGGCAGAGACGATGGGCAGGGTGCCGATGATCACAGCGGCATCAGCAGCAGATGTCAGGTGCATGCCAGCGATCAGCAGGGTGGTATAGCCTACACTGCCAGCGCCCGCCTGCAAGACCAGTAGTAGCCAGTCGCGCTTGCCCAGCCTGGGCAGTCGCGCGCCGGTGACGCGCATCAAGAATAAAAAGCAGGGGAAGGCGATGGCAAAGCGTAGCGCGGTTGCGGTGAACACCGGCAAGCCACTACCTATGACTTTGCTGGCAACTACCGTACTGCCAACGACGATCATCGCCAGCGCCAAATATATATATCCTGTGAATCTGTCTGACATCGCCTGCCTCACCCTGTATGGAAGGCTACAGCGTGCCAGCTTGAAATGGCGTCGTCTTGAATAAAATTGCAGGCTAGCGCTTGGCGCTATATACCCCGGGTGATATCCCAAAATTGCGCACGAACAGCCGCGTCAGGTGGCTCTGGTCAGCAAAGCCGCTATCCATCGCGACTTGTACCAGTGGCATGCCCGCTGCAATCAGGCGGCGTGCATGGTGCAGGCGGCGTTGCAGGATATACGCATGCGGCGTCATGCCGGTGGCCTTGGCAAAGGCACGCAGGAGCTGGAAACGGCTCAGGCCGCTTTGCTGCGCCAGGTCTTGCAGACTGAGGATGGCGGCCGGATCATCATCAATGCGGCTGCGCGCATGCTGTATGGCCGACGGCACACCCTGCACACTCTGGCTGAGCAGGCTTGCGGGCTGCATGACACGGGCAAACAGCATGAGCATCTGCTCTTCTGCTGATGCATGCATCCCCTGGGGAGATGTCATGGTTGCAAACAATGTCTGTACTGCCTGGCTGATCCGCTTGTCACGCATGACTGGCAGGTAAAATTCTGCCTGCGCAGTCTTGCCTTCCGTGATGTCATCCATGAGACTGGCGATGAGTGCGGGTTCCACATACAGCATCTGCCAGCAGCGTCCGTTTTCACCTATAGGCGTGCCATCATGGATTTCACCAGGATTGACGGTAATCGTATCGCCCGCCATGGCCTCGACCATGCCCATGCCACTCAGGGATTTTTGTGCGCCCTGCACGACCACCCCTATGCCAAACTGCTCATGCATGTGCCGTCCAAACTTGTGCCGCGATTGTGCCCGCACGGCCTCTACGCCAGCCAGGTGGCAGGGCAGCATGGTGAATTGTTTTTGTGGGCTGGCGGGCATGGTGGAATCGGGTAAAGTGTAAGCTCAGGATAGCACTTTTGATGAGAGCAGGTGAGACAGATATTCGCTCACTTCAGGGAAGTAGGGGCGATTAGCAGCGCGTAATCGCCCGCATCTGCGTGGCAATGACAAGTGAACTACGATTGGACCTTAGTCCGTAATGTAGCCATAATGAGAGGTGCGTTGCAATACCCTACGCTTATCGTTTTTTGGCGAGGCATGCGTACGATTACGCTCCGCTAATCGTACCTTGTATTATGACGCCTTCGGTAGTTATTCGTTAATATAGCTACCAACAAGTTCTTGGTAGGCATATCAAGATCGAGTGACTGGATGCCGGATCGTACCTTAGGTTTGAAACCTG
>NZ_JBMPPI010000049.1:0-25342 GCF_049340245.1 Undibacterium sp. TC4M20W | reverse complement strand
GTTGGTCATCTATCAGTTCTTTTGGCATCGCTCTCCACCCTGACAAAACAAGATAGAAAGTTAACACTATTCATGAAAAGTTAACAGCACTTTTTTTCAGTCGTTTTAATTTCGCAACAGCCTCTTAATACACGGCAGGTCGGACCGTCAAAATCCACTCAAACCCGCCACTTCCCCGGTGCAATCCCAAACGCCCTCTTGAAATGCCGCGTGAAATGACTCTGGTCCGCAAACCCTGTCATCGTCGCAATCTCAGTCACCGACAAATTCTGCCGCAGCAGACTCTGCGCACGGTTCAGTCGCAGTTGATTGCGCCAGGCATGCGGTGGCATACCTGTCGTGCGGGAGAACAAACGAGCGGCGTAAAAGGATGACAGGCCTACCTCTTGCGCCAGCTCAGTCAGGCTGATCGCAGCACTGAGGTCTTCGCTTAGCCGGGATTTCATCATTTCTACTCTGGCGGCATCAGGTAAGATAGCTTGTACAGTCGGACGGCTGCGGGCGTAGCGCGACAGCATCAGGGCAAAACCTGCGGTCAGGGCGTTTTCGGCAGCGAGCGGATCGCTACCGGCTTCCAGCAGGCGATGTGCAAAGGCCAGTTGGGCAGAGACTTCGGCATCCTCGATTACGCCATCCGGCAACCACGGGACACCGACTGCGCTGCCTGCCATGTCGCTGGCGAGTTGCTGCATCCACTCTACCGATGGGTAAAAGGCGCGGTAAGCCCAGCCATGCTCGGTTGCTCTCTCGCCAGTATGCACTTCGCCGGGATTGATGGCAGCGATGCAACCAACCGAGGCCAGGCAACGGCTGCCGCGATAGCGGTAGGTTTGTGCGCCTGACTGTATGACGGGGATGGAAAAGCCTTCGTGCCAGTGTGGGGCAAACTCTTGCGCGAAGTATTCAGCCGTCAGCAACTCAGCATCCGGCAGCAGCGGGCTGCGCCAGAAGTGGGCGTCGTCACGGAAGGTGGCTGGTTTATCCATACGCAAAGAAATGCTGTAAAGGTTTGATTATTAAGGGCTATTCTATACTTAGTCGGCTAATCTTACATTTGGCACCACCATAACCACCATACATTTGCCTGAAACCTGTGCATTGGCAAAATTTTGTATGCAGGTTTGCAGGCAAGCGCGCATACATTTTTTGCTGATGCTGGAAAACAACGCAAAACAGCCACATGAAAAATTTAAATGATTTCTTCCAATTTGATATCGGGCAAACAAATTCCATCTTGTACTAAATGACAGATAGATTTTGAAATTGTGCGCCGCCGCCACTTATAATGTCAGGCGTATGTCCGCCATGTTGTTGCCGTGATGTACAGCAACAGGCTTACTCCCTACTCTAGAATCTTGAATACCGGATGGAAAGGTCAAAGTGACTTCTGCTGATGCGCCCATAGTACCCAGGCTGGAACTGAACAACATCTGCAAACGCTATCCGGCGGTGGTTGCCAATGATGGCGTCAATCTGCAGGTGGCACCGGGTGAAATCCATGCGGTACTCGGTGAAAATGGTGCAGGCAAATCGACGTTGATGAAAATCATCTTTGGTGCCGTCAAGCCAGATTCAGGCACGGTGCACTGGAACGGCCAGGAAGTCAGGGTGGCGACACCGCAAGATGCGCGCAAGCTGGGCATCGCCATGGTGTTCCAGCATTTTTCTTTATTTGATACCCTGACCGTTACCGAGAACATCGCCCTCGGTCTGGACCAGCATGTGAATATGCTGGAACTGGCCGAGCAGATCGCCAAGACCGGCGAAAACTATGGCCTGGAGCTGGAACCACACCGCCATGTACATACCTTGTCAGTCGGTGAAAGGCAGCGCGTGGAAATCGTGCGCGCTCTGCTGACCAAACCGCAATTGCTGATACTTGATGAACCAACCTCGGTATTGACGCCGCAAGCCGTACAAAAACTGTTTGTCACCCTGCGCAAGATTGCCGCTGAGGGTTGCAGCATCCTGTATATCAGCCACAAGCTCGATGAAATCCGTGAGCTCTGTCATAGCGCTACCGTCATGCGTGCGGGTAAGGTTACCGGGCATTGCGACCCGGCGCAGGAAACTGCCGCCAGCCTGTCGCGCATGATGATAGGTGAGGACTTACCGCCATCTGCCCATACTGAGCCAGTGACCCTGGGTGAATCGCGCTTGCGCATCAGGCAATTGAGCCTGCCCAAGGCACATGCGTTTGCCACGGCGCTTGAAGACATACAACTGGAATTATTTGGTGGTGAAATTGTTGGCATCGCCGGGGTATCCGGCAATGGCCAGCAAGAATTGCTGGCCGCCTTGTCTGGCGAAGACAGGCGCGCAGCGCCGCTGATGATACAACTCAAAGGCAAGCCAGTCGGCAACCGTGGCCCTGAGAGCAGGCGCAAGCTGGGGCAAAGCCTGGTGCCGGAAGAGCGCCTGGGCCGTGGTGCAGTACCTGAGATGAGCCTGACTTCCAATATGCTGCTGTCACACCAGCATGCACCCTTCGTCAACAAGGGCATGATCAATTTTCGCCATACGATACAGGCTACGGCAGATATCATCACCCGCTTCCGCGTCAAGGCGGGCGGGCCTGCAGCACTGGCACGCAGCCTGTCGGGTGGTAATCTGCAAAAGTTTATTGTGGGTCGTGAAATCACACGCCAGCCCGATGTCTTCATCGTCGCCCAGCCAACCTGGGGCGTCGATGTGGGCGCGGCAGCGCAAATCCATGATGAGATACGCAAGCTCAAGCAGGCGGGTTGCGCGGTGTTGGTGATCTCGGAAGAATTGGATGAATTGTTTGAATTATGTGACCGCATGCATGTGATCGCCAAGGGCCGTTTGTCGCCATCGATAGCAACAGCCAGCGCGACCAGGGAAAAGATAGGATTGTGGATGAGTGGTTTGTGGGAAGAATGGACAACGGCAGAAACGGTGTCGCTCGGTAAAACCGGTGGCGGTGGCAGCCGCAAAAAGAAACCATACAGCAACGAGCGGGGTGAGCATGCTTAAGCTGGAATTGCGTGCCGCCAGTTCGCGCAGCATGGCCTACCTTTCTCCTGTGCTGGCCTTGCTGCTGACGATCTTTTTGGGTGCCCTGTTATTCATGGCACTGGGCAAAAACCCTCTGACTGGACTGCAGGTCTTTTTGATAGAACCGATAAGCAGCAAGACTGCCATCGCCGAATTATTATTGAAGACCACGCCGCTGGTCTTGTGCGCGCTGGGGCTGTCAGTCTGTTACCGTGCCAATGTCTGGAACATCGGTGCCGAGGGGCAGTTGATCGCCGGGGGCCTGGCCGCGGGCAGCACCATCTTGTTTTTTGATACCGGGACGCCAGGTTTGTCGGGCGGCATGGTTTTGTTGCTCGCAACCTGTGCAGGTGTAGTCGGCGGAGCCTTGTGGGCATCCATCACCGCCTTGTTGCGTGACCGCTTCAATGCCAATGAGATTCTGGTGTCGCTAATGCTGACCTATATCGCGCAATTGCTGCTGATGTATGCAGTTAATGGCCCGCTGAAAGACCCGCATGGCATGAACTTTCCGCAGTCCAAGGTGTTTTCCAGCGATTATCTGTTGCCCCACCTGTTCTCGGGTAGCCGCCTGCATATAGGTTTTATTGTCATGCTGGTCGCCAGTGGCCTGATGGCAGTGTTTGTGTATCGCAGCTTTGCTGGTTACCGCCTGACGGTAGGCGGGCTGGCACCGCTGGCAGCCCGTTATGCGGGTTTCTCCAGCCGCCGCGCCTTGTGGACATCCTTGCTGATATCTGGCGGTTTCGCTGGCATGGCAGGTGCATTTGAAGTGGCCGGGCCCATAGGCCAGGTCTTGCCTTCGATCTCGCCCGGCTATGGGTTTGCTGCCATCATCGTCGCCTTCATTGGTCGTCTGAACCCAATAGGTACCATCTTTGGTGGCCTGGTGCTGTCGCTGTTTTACCTCGGTGGTGAGATGGCGCAATCGCGCCTGGGCCTGCCTTCTGCCATCACTGGCCTGTTCCAGGGCATGCTGCTGTTTTTGCTGCTGGCTTGCGACACCCTGATCAATTACCGCCTGCGCTGGCAGAAATAAATAATCATGGAAAATTTTGCTGCCCTGATCGCCGCCTCCATCAACTCTGGCACACCCTTACTGATCGCCGCTCTGGGTTTGCTGATCAATGAACGTGCAGGCGTGCTCAATCTTGGTGCCGAGGGCATGATGCTGGTCGCCGCCATCACCGGTTTTGCCGTGGCCCACCAGACCCATATGCCCTGGCTGGGTTTTGTCGCCGGTGCCGTCGCCGGCATGTTGATGGCAACCCTGTTTGCCTGGCTGGCACTGGTGCTGGTAACCAACCAGGTGGCAACGGGCCTGGCCTTATCCATCTTTGGTACCGGCCTGTCGGCCTTCATAGGACAGTCATTTGTCGGCCAGTCATTGCCTGCCGGGCCACATGGCGTCGCCTTTTTATCGGACATCCCTTTCCTCGGCAAAGCCTTTTTTGATCAGCATCTGGCGGTGTATTTTGGCCTTTTACTGTGTGCGGGCATCATCTGGTTTCTGCAACGCAGCCGCGCTGGTCTGGTCCTGAAGGCGGTTGGGGAATCACCAGAATCTGCCCATGCACTGGGTTACCCCGTGCGCAAGATACGTTATCTGGCGTTGCTGTTCAGCGGAGCTTGCTGCGGTATCGCCGGTGCTTACCTGTCTGTCGTGTATACACCGATGTGGGTAGAAGGCCTGGTCGCCGGTCGCGGCTGGATCGCACTGGCGCTGACGACCTTTGCCACCTGGCGTCCGGCACGGGTCTTGCTGGGTGCTTTACTGTTCGGCAGCGTGACGATTTTGCAGTTCCATTTCCAGGCGATAGGCATCGCCATCCCATCGGAAATTTTATCCATGCTGCCCTACCTGGCAACGATTATCGTGCTGGTGCTGATCTCGCGTAACCCTGACTGGATACGCCTGAACATGCCAGCCTCCTTGGGCAAGCCTTTCCGCCTGGGGTCTGCTTAAGTATTGATAGAGATGTCATTTGCTGTGCGTTTTTTGATTACAACTGAAAATCAGACGAAGGAAGCTACCCATGAAAATTACCCGCAGAAAAACCCTGGCAGCCGCGCTGTCCCTGGCTATTGTCGGTCTTGCTGGTTGTGGCCAGAAAGAAGAAAACAAATCCGCCAGCGCCAGCGCAGCAGCGCCTGCACCAGCCAGCACCGCTGCCGCACCTGCTGTGGCAGAACCTCTGAAAGTCGCTTTCGTCTATGTAGGCCCGGTCGGTGACGCAGGTTGGACTTATGCCCACGATGCAGGCCGCAAGGCTGTTGAGGCCAAGTTTGGCGACAAGGTCAAAACCAGTTTTGTTGAAAGCATTCCTGAAAGTGCTGCCGATGCAGAACGCGTCTTCCGCGACCTGGCAACTCAGGGTAACAAGGTCATCTTCGGCACCACCTTTGGCTATATGGAAGCCATGTTCAAGGTCGCCAAGGACTTTCCAGATGTGAAGTTTGAACACGCCACCGGCTATAAAACTGCTGAAAATCTTGCGCAATATGATGTGCGCACTTATGAAGGCGCCTACCTCGCTGGTATCGCTGCCGGCAAGATGAGCAAGTCTGGCAAACTCGGTGTGGTTGCCTCCCTGCCTATCCCTGAAGTGCTGCGCAATATCAATTCCTTCACCCTCGGTGCACGTTCTGTGAATCCCAAGGCCACCACCAAGGTAGTCTGGGTCAATAAATGGTTTGATCCAGGCAAGGAACGCGAAGCCGCCACTACCCTGATAGGTCAGGGCGTTGATGTACTCATGCAAAACACTGACTCTGCCGCGGTCGTGCAAACCGCCGAAGAAAAAGGCGCATATGCCTTTGGTTGGGACAGCGACATGAGCAAGTTCGGCGCCAAAGCCCACCTGGCAGCATCCGTCATCGACTGGGGTGTGTACTACACCAAGCGCGTCGATGAAGTGCTCAACAAAACTTGGAAATCAGACACCACCTGGTGGGGTCTCAAAGAAAACATGATAGACCTGAAAGCCTTCAACGCCAGCCTGTCAGACGAAGTCAAAAAACTCATCGCCGACAAACGCCAGGGCGTCATTGACGGCACAGGCCCGATCTGGAAGGGGCCTATCAAGGACAATACCGGTAAGGAAGTGTTGGGCAAGGATGCCGTAGCGGATGACAAGTTCCTGCATGACATCAAGTTTTATGTGGAAGGTGTGGAGGGGAAAGTGCCGGGTTGATTTAAGTAAGACCTCTCAACACAAAGACACGGAGGGAGGAAAGGCATCTTGCAAGATGCCTTTGTTACGCAGGCGAGCGGCACGTGCCGCTCGAATTCCCTGCTACACCACAGAGAAAGACAGGAGTTTTTCTCTGTGTCTCTAGATGATTGCGCTACGAATTTTCCGTAGATTGAGTTTCTCGTAGGTTGGGCCGGGCCTCGCTAGGCTACAGTTTACCAGCCCAACACTCGGCATTTAAATAACATATACGTTTGCAAAGGCCCAGTGTTGGGCTGATACCCCGTAGCCCAACCTACAATCCTGCCAACCATCCTACCTACACCATCACCTTAGCAGAAGCCTCCGCCACTATCCTTCGTAACCACTGCACTTCGGCCGCCGCATGCGCGCGTTCATGCCAGAGCATGAAGAACTTCATCTTGGGTACGGTAATTGGCATGGGTAAGACTTCTATCGGCCAGTCCCTCGCGCATTGCACGGCGAAGCTGCGGCTGGTGGTGAAGATGAGGTCGGTGCGTGAGAGTACGTAAGGGACCATGCCAAAGTAGGGGATGGTCATCTGTATCTTGCGCTTCAGCCCCTGCTCTGCGAGTGCGCTGTCGATGATGCTGCGGTGGCCCATCATATAAGGCGTGGGGGCCAGATGCGCCATTTCCAGATAATATTTAATCGACAGACCCTTGCTGACAACCGGGTGTTTGCGATTCACCATGCACACTACTTCATCTTCAAACAATTGCGCCAGATGCAGGTGCGGTGGCAAGTCTGGCCAGTTGCCGATGACGCAATCGAGTTCGCCACTTTCGAGACCGGCGGCATAATCAAAACCGGCATTCAGCGCATGTACGGTCAGGCCAGCATTGGGAGCTTGTTCGCGCAGTTTTTCAATAATGAGCGGGATCAGCAGAGCGCTAAGGTAATCCGGTGCTCCGAGCTGGAATATTCGCTGGCTTGAGGCGGGCATGAAAGCCGGTGCCGGGCTGGCGATGCTTTCCAGCACATTCAAACCCTGGCGTGCCAGCAGCAAGAGTTCTTCACCACGCTCGGTTGCTGTCATGCCATTCTTACCGCGTACCAGGATGGCGTCGCCTGTGATCTCGCGCAGGCGTTTCAACATATTGCTGATGGCTGGTTGTGATTGCCCCAGCTTCATCGCGGTACGGGTGACGCTGCGCTCGGTCAACAGGGTATGCAAGACGCGCAAGAGATTGGTGTCGAGCTGGTCCATCAAACGCTGGTTCATGCTGCGGCCTTCGGCATTGTCAAAGGCAAGACATCACCATCAATAAACACCAGCATCTGGCCAGACTCACATTGGGTCCAGCTTTCATTCGTGGTCAGGGGTTCGGTGACGATGATGGCGACCTTGTCGGCAGGGGTGGTGACTTGCGAAAAATCCACGGCCACGTCTTCATCCGTCAATGCTGCAGTCCTGAAAGGATGCTGGCGCACGATGTAGTACAGCTTGGTGGAACAATGGGTGAACAGTGCTTCGCCATTCGACAGCATCATGTTGAAGGTGCCATAAGTCGCAATCTCTGCAGTGATCTCATGCATGAATAGCGCCAGTTGTTGCACCGATGGCAATTGCTCACCAAAATGGCGGCGCATGCGTTGCAGCAAATAACAGAATGCCCGCTCACTGTCCGTATTGCCAACCGGCTGGAAGCTGCCATCGAGCACAGGTGCAAATTCCTTCAAATCGCCATTATGGGCAAAAACCCAGTAACGCCCCCAGCATTCACGCACAAAGGGGTGACAGTTTTCCAGGCTGACCTGGCCCTGCGTGGCTTTGCGGATGTGGGCGATGACGTTCTTGGATTTGATGGGATAGCGCTTGATGAGCTCAGCCACGGGTGATTCCACGGCTGACTGATGATCAACAAACAGGCGTACGCCGCTGCCCTCAAAGAAAGCGATACCCCAGCCGTCCTTGTGCTCGTCCGTCAAACCGCCGCGTGTTGCAAACCCGGTAAAACTGAAGACTATATCAGTTGGGGTATTGCAGTTCATTCCTAGTAATTGACACATGATGCATATAGTGAAAACAGTTTGCACATACCTTACCATAGGCAAACCCGCTTATTATTCCCATCTTTATAAGATTTTGAAGTTTGCTTATGTTATTTGCGACCAGATTTGATGGCAAAACAAAGTTCGGTGGCATACGCAGACAATACCCGCAGGGAAAAATGGTGCTTTAAAGATGCCAGTGGTAAATGTTTTACATTTTGACCGTGGACTAAGTTGATATTGAAGCCGATAATAATCTGTGAGACCTGATATCAGGTGAACAAAGGATGGATAATCATGCACAATTTCAGCACTGATGCCTTATTACTGGCCGTACCTGAATTAAAGGATGTTGCGCCCAAGCACTACCCTGAGCTGGTATTGCTGGCAGCGCAGAAAACATTCAAGACACGCAAGCCATTCTGGCGTGAATTCCTGACAGGCCTGACAATATTTGCGGCTGTTTATCTGTCCAACCGTATCGCTGCTCCGGACTCGATATGGATCAGTTGCGTGCTGACTGTGGGTCTGGCCCTGATTTCCATGTTTGCGATAGACCTGGTGTACTTTCGCAAGTTGAAGCCTGCGATCATAGACCGCCTTGCCAAGATCAAGCTGGGTACAAAAGAATAAGCCGAGTAAACCAAATAAGCGAAGCTCAGGCTTCCAGCCTCAAGTTTTTATGGCAAACACTTTTTGAAATTCACGTTTGCCCTTGCTGGTCAGTGCCAGTGCCCGGCTATCCAGGTCACGTTCCAGCCAGGCGCGGTTCAGCAGCAAATTCAATAAAGCCGCACCCAAAGCGCCACCCAGATGAGGTGTGCGCTCACTCCAGTCCAGGCAGGAACAGGCAAAACGCCTCCTTGCCTTGCGGGTAGTGGCGATATCCAGCCCCAGTTCTTCCAGGCCCTTGCTGCCTGCTGTTGTCAATTCATAAGCGGTTTCTTCACCGTCCACCGGCCTGATCCAGGCTTGCTGCATCAGGTAATCATGCACACCCACTGCTACCTCGCCCGCCATATGGTCATAGCAGGTACGTGCCTTGCGCAGGCGGTCTGGTGTATTCGGGACAAAGCGTGACTTGGGCAAACCGGCGATCAACAACAGCGATTCCAGTGCAATCGCCACTTCATTACTGGCAAGCTGGTAATAGCGGTGCTTACCCTGCGCCACTACATTCACCAGATGCTGTTCCAGCAGTTTGCTCAAGTGCACACTGGCAGTGGAGGGGCTGACTTCGGCCACAACAGCCAGCTCGGTACTGGTACGGGCGCGCCCATCCATCAGGCTGCACAGCATGCGCGAGCGCGCAGGTTCGGCAATGGCCCCGGCCAGCTTGGCTAATTGGGTATCTGCGTATTCTATATTGGTGGAATTTTCTGCATTCATAGTTTGATGGTAAGCGAATTGTTCAATGCAAACAAGTCCTATACTGCATTTCATTACTTAGCCACCAAACTTAGCATCAAGCCTGCCATGACACATAAAATCTCTATCCTGAACGCCGCTTGCCACCCAGATCCTTACCCGTATTACGCCAGCCTGCGTGCAGGGCCAGCTCTAGTTTTTGATACTGAACTCAAATGCTGGATTGCCAGCCGTGCCACTGTCGTGCAGCAAGTGCTGGAATCCTCCGCTTGCGCAGTCAGGCCGGTTGCAGAACCCGTGCCGCGCAATATTGCGGGCGGTTCAGCAGGAGAAGTATTTTCATATCTGGTACGCATGAATGAGGGCCAGGCACATGCGGTACCCAAGCAAGTTATACAAAGCTCACTGCGCAAGCTGGACTTGTCTGGCATCGCTGCATATACACAGCAGCATGCTGCTCAACTCACGAGCAAATATGATGTAAGGACAGGAAACGGGCTGACGCAATATCTGTTCAATTTACCCGTTCATGTCATGGGCAGTGTATTGGGATTTGAAGAAGATGCCTTGCCCGCACTGGCAAACTGGATGGCAGATTTCGTGCGCTGCCTTTCTCCCTTGAGTACGACAGAACAAATTGATGCGGCACATGTGGCAGCCAAGTCTTTGCAAGCCAGCTTCCGCCAACTGCTGCAAGACAGTCAGGCCAAACCTTATGGATTTTTGACAGGTCTGCAAAGCGAAGCTGAGCTATGTGGCTGGCAGCATGCTGACGGCATCTTGTCCAACCTCATAGGCTTGCTGTCGCAAACTTATGAAGCCACTGCTGGCCTGGCTGGCAATAGTCTCGTTGCTCTGCAAACTCATCCTGACACACTACAGATCATGCGTGACGGTAGTGCCGAGTTGCCACAAAAATTGCGTGAACTGGTAGCAGAAGTCGCCCGTCATCATGCATCAGTACAAAACAGCAGACGCTTCGTCACTCAGCCTTGCGAAATTGGCGGTCAGACTTTGCACGCGGGCGATGTCATCGTCGTCTTGCTGGCGGCTGCCAATCGAGATGCGGAAGTCAATCCTGATCCTGATGCCTTGCAACTGAGCAGGCCAGACAGAAAAGTTTTCACCTTTGGCCACGGTCGCCACGCCTGCCCTGGTCAGCACATTGCAGAACAAATCACAACCAGTTGCCTGCATCACTTGATGAACATGCCTGCATTTGATTTCTCTGCACTGCGCTGGACATACCGGCCTTCACTGAATGGCCGCATCCCGGTATTCACGCACAATATACAAAACCAGGAGAACACATGATTGCTGTAATTTTTGAAGTCATACCACACGCAGAAAACAAGCAGGAATACCTGGATATCGCTGCAGGTCTTGCGCCCTTGCTGCGTGAGATGGATGGCTTTATTTCCATAGAACGTTTCCAGAGCCTGGTTGATCCCGGCAAGATTTTGTCCCTGTCATTCTGGCGCGATGAAGCAGCAGTCGCCAACTGGCGTAATACCGAAGAGCACCGGGCGGCGCAGTCGCAAGGACGTGGCCACATCTTTGCAGGCTATCGTCTGCGCATCGCATCGGTAGTGCGCGACTATGGTTTGCTTGAACGTGAACAGGCACCGGCAGACAGCCGCCAGGTGCATGGCTAATCAAACTCATCAGGAACTCACCATGTCAGCGCTTGATCTTTACCTGAAAAAACACTACCTGAACAAAGCACAGTTTGCTGCTGCCTGCCTATGCTCAGAGGCTGATATTGATGCACTGATACAGGCACAGCTACTGGCTGCACCATCCTATGTCGTCACGGACAATGCAAAAATCCTGTCTGCTGTTTTTGGTGAAATGGATGCAGTTAATACCAGCGCTGGCGCTTATTTTCATCCGGCCAATGTAAGCTGGTATATGCTGGCATTACAGCTTATCGAAGAGTATGATCTAAACGCCGCACCAGCTATCCTGAAAGAAAATTTCATCAGAGATTTCATTGATGGATTGACCGACATGCATCACAGCGCATGGCGTCTGGATGATTGTTTTACTGCCGACGACCAGCCTGTAGTTTCTGGCCTCATGCAACGCGCAGAATTTTCATGGCAGCATTTTTTGCTGGGCACTTTTGGTCTTTGTGTCGCCCATCCTGTTTCTGTCTCAGCGATAGTGCGCAAAGAGATTTTGCAGGAAAAACTTTCCCATCTTACTGGCAATGGCAACAAGGAAAATTTTACTTCTGTCGAAGCAAAAGAATTACTGTCTGTAGTCGATGCTTTTGCAGAAACTGCGATGTGGTTTTCGCCAGCAGAATATCCGCGTTGCAGCCGCAAACGGCTGGTGGATGATTTACGGCCACGCCTGCTAGCTGCCATGGCGGTATAAATGATGGGCAGGCTGTCCGTCCTACCTGCCCTATTTCTTATTTACCTATACAGAATCGCGAGAAAATCACACCGAGCAAATCATCAGACGTAAATTCACCGGTGATGCTGTTCAGGCGGTCTTGTGTCAGACGCAGTTCCTCTGCAAACAAATCTAGCGACTGATCATTTTGCGCTGCATACTCTGCCGCGTTTTGCAAGTGTTCATGCGCATGCTTGAGGGCGATCAAATGGCGTTCGCGTGCCAGGTACAGCGATTCACCGGTTTGCTCCCAGCCTGCGATACGCAGCAATTCCTTGCGCAGCAAATCTATGCCTATGTGCTCATGTGCAGACAGATAAATATGGGTAGCATCCGACATTTCATCGACGCTGGCATGGTGGCCGGACAAATCTATTTTGTTCCAGATGCGTATGACTGGTACGCCATCCGGGAAGCGGGCGACAATGGCATCGTCAGCGCGGGTAGGGCCACGGCTGGCATCGAGCAGATGCAGGATGACATCGGCTTTTTCCACTTCTGCCCAGGTGCGTTCTATACCTATGCGTTCTACCGTATCAATGGCATTGGCGACCTGACCTTCTTCGGGTTCATCATGCTCGTGGCGTATGCCGGCAGTGTCGATGATGTTAAGGGGGATGCCTTCAATGTGAATCGTCTCGGTCACCTTGTCGCGGGTCGTGCCAGCGATAGGCGTGACGATGGC
Organism: Undibacterium sp. TC4M20W; assembly: GCF_049340245.1. Lineage (NCBI taxonomy): Bacteria > Pseudomonadati > Pseudomonadota > Betaproteobacteria > Burkholderiales > Oxalobacteraceae > Undibacterium > Undibacterium sp. TC4M20W. The sequence goes on along the minus strand of NZ_JBMPPI010000049.1, from coordinate 12,658 downwards.
GACATCATCGCCTGCCAGCACATTCAGCAACGATGATTTGCCAACGTTAGGTTGGCCAGCCAGTACCACATTCAAACCAGCGCGCAACAAGGCACCCTGGGCTGCCTGCTCAAACACTTTTTGCAAGGCAGTTTGTATGGTCGCCAACTGGCCGCGGGCATTCGATTTTTCGAGGAAGTCGATTTCTTCTTCCGGAAAATCCAGCGTCGCCTCCACCAGCATACGCAAGTGCACGACTTTTTCTACCAGGGCATGAATGACTTTGGAAAAAGCGCCGGACAGCGATTGCGATGCCGATTTGGCTGCCGCCTCGGTCGATGCCTCGATCAGATCAGACACGGCTTCAGCCTGCGCCAGGTCCAGCTTGTCATTCAAAAAGGCGCGCTGGGTGAATTCGCCTGGTTCTGCCAGCCGCAAACCTGCATCCTTGCCCGCTTCCAGGCAGCGTGACAACAGCATTTGCATAACGACCGGGCCGCCATGGCCTTGCAGCTCCAGCACATCTTCACCGGTATAAGAATGCGGCGCCTTGAAATAAATCGCGATGCCCTGGTCGATTACCGTGCCATCCGCCTGGGTAAACGGCAGGTAACTGGCATGCCGCGGCTTGAATTGGGTAGTGCCAAACAAGGCAGTGACGACAGGCGCAAGGTCCTTGCCGGAAATGCGCACGACACCTATGCCACCACGTCCGGGGGCAGTGGCAATGGCAGCGATGGGAATGGGTTCGTAGATCATGTTGAAATTCTATCTGTGCTTGCACACTATGAGTGCAAATTAGTCTTTGGGTTTGTGACGGAAATGCGACAGGGCGTATGTCAAAAATACCTGTTCTCGTAGGTTGGGCTACGCTTCATCAGCCCAACACTCAGCGCTTAATAACGTTTACCTTCGTGTTCCTGCCCGACACTGGGCATCTAAATGACGTATACGTTTGTTGAGGCCCAGTGTTGGGCTGATACCCCGTAGCCCAACCTACGCATTAGCCCAACCTGCGTTGGAGCATATCTTTGCAAAAACAAAAAGCCCGCAAGCAAACTTGCGGGCTTTCTCATTTGCTCAATCTTGACGCTTAAGCCTTATGCTCTGGCGGTATCAATTTATTGTTGATGACCCATTGCTGTGCAATCGACAAGATATTGTTGACTACCCAATACAATACCAAACCAGATGGGAAGAAGAAGAACATGACCGAGAATGCCAATGGCATGAACATCATCATCTTCGCCTGCACAGGATCAGCCGGGGCCGGGTTCAGTTTGGTCGTGATGAACATGGAAATCGCATACACCACAGGCAAAATATACCAAGGATCAGGAGAAGTCAGGTCAGTAATCCAGCCCACCCATGGTGCGCCGCGCATTTCGACGCTGGCTTGCAAGACCCAGTACAGCGCCAAAAAGATAGGCATCTGGATCAGGATAGGGAAGCAGCCGCCGAGAGGATTGATCTTCTCGGTTTTGTACAACTCCATCATGGCCTGGTTCATTTTTTGCGGATCGTTTTTGAAACGCTCACGCACAGCCTGCATCTTCGGTGTGACGACCTTCATTTTTGCCATGCTGCGATAACCGGCAGCCGACAGCGGGAACAAAGCCAGTTTGATGGCAATCGTGAAGACCACGATAGTCCAACCCCAGTTACCCAGCATTTTGTGGATTTGTTCCATGACCCAGAACAGTGGTTTGGCAATCAGTGTCAATACACCATAATCCTTGACCAGTTCAAAGCCTGGGGCGATGGCTTCCAGCTTCGCAGATTCTTGTGGGCCCGAATACAGGTGCGCATTCATGCTGACGGTTGCGCCTGGTGCAACCGTGCCCATAGGCAAGACATTACCGACTGCATACAGATTGGTATCGACCTTCTTGGTGAAAATTTCACGCTTGACCTTGTCTTGCGGGATGAAAGAAGACACAAAGAAATGTTGCAGCATTGCTACCCAGCCATTGTCTGATTCTTTGGCATGGCCGTCAGTACCCTTGGCGATCTTTTCAAAATCCAGTTTCTGGAATTTTTCTGCTTCTGTATATACAGCTGGCGCATAGAATTCACCGCTGCCAGAGAACATGCCGCCACTTTCAGGCTTGGTGCCGTCATGCAGCAACTGCAAATACAAAGAAGGTTTGATTGCCGCTGTACCAGTGTTAGTCACATCATGACGAACATCGATCAGGTATTCACCTTTTTTGAAAGTATAAGTCTTGGTCAGCTTGACGCCACCTTGCTCAGCTTCCAGCACCAGTTGCACCTGGTTACCACCTTCCAGGGTACGAACGCCTGGCTTGGCGATGAAGCCAGATTTGTGGTTAGGGAAAGGGCCACCCAGCAAACCAGTCTGTGCCAGATAAGTACGTTTGGCCGAGTTATCGAACAGAACCATGTTTTTTGTATGGTCTGTGCCATCTTTATGCTTCAGCAATTCCAGCTTTTTGAGTTCACCACCGATGGTATCAATATCTGCCTTGATGACATCAGTAGTAATAGTGATGGTTTCGCTCTTGATGACAGGGGCAGCATCTGTCCCTGCTGTCGCCGTAGCACCAGCCACGGCACTGGCGCTACCCGCTGCGCTTGATGCACTTGCAGACGCGTTAGCAGATGCAGAAGCACTGGCCACTTTCGGTGGTGGCGGGGCAAAGATAGACGGCTTGCCGCTATACACGCCCCAACCATTCCAGAGCATGATCAGCGCGAAAGAGAAAATTACCCACAGGACGGTACGTTTGATATCCATTTGTGTATGTCAGGAAAGGGGAGAAGAATGTCCATTGTGCTTGCCATCATGGCAGCACTGGGCAGATGTGGGGGCGGTTTGCGATTTTTCACTAGCGGGCGGCACGTTATCCACGCCACCGGGGTGCCAGGGATGGCATTTGCACAAGCGTTTGCCTGCCAGCAGGCTACCCTTGGCAGCACCGTGTATTTTGATAGCCTCTGCCGCATATTCAGAGCAACTCGGATAAAAACGACAGTTCTGCCCCAACATAGGACTAATTGCCAGTTTATAAAATCTGAGCAACAGGAGCAGCAGGGTTTTCATCTTAAATGCCCTAAGTTCGCTTATGTACTACTTGCAGGTGGCTTATGACTAACAGGCGCGCAAGCCGGTGCCGCAAACAGACGCAAGATTTCCGCCCTGAGCTCACGCTTGAGCTGGGCGGTCGTCGCCGGCCCCGCCTTGCTGTTAACAGGGCGGGACAGCCGCACGATGCAATCCACATTCAGCAAGGCTGAATGGCGAAAAATCTCGCGGGTGACACGCTTGATCGTATTGCGCGTCACGGCACGTGGCGCAAAACGCTTGGCAGCCACCACACCCAGACGGGCATGCGGCAAATCATTGGTTCTGGTATAAAGCACAAAATGCGCCGTCTTTTGCACGGGGCGCAAACGAAAAACGGATGAAAACTCATCCGTTTTAACGATGCGCCTAACGCGGGCAAAATCTGCGCCGCCTGCACCTGCCTGAACTGGCTCAGTTATATTATTGATCATGCGAATTCAGCAAGGCTGCGCAGATCAACGAACTGATAATCAAGCTGCCAGGCGTTTACGGCCTTTGGCGCGACGTGCGTTCAGAACAGCGCGGCCACCGCGGGTTGCCATGCGTGCGCGGAAACCGTGAGTGCGCTTGCGGCGAACGACGGAAGGTTGGTAAGTACGTTTCATGTTGGTCTCGCTAATTGAGCAATAAAAAAAATCGGAATTACGGATAAAGGCTGTCTTGGGTGCGACTTCGGCTTGCACATTTTCGTCAGGCCTTTCGCCTTTACTGCCCCAAAACCGCTGCTCATGGTGTTGCGCATCAATCCATCAAAAAACCGATAATTAAAGCCGCACCAATAAAAGAGGGGTAGGGAACCCTGAATTAGACACCATTTTTGCTTTGCGTGTCAATCACTTAGCGCAAATTTTAATCAATCAGGGCACATCCATTGGTGCAATGCAAAGAATAAATTTAAACCCAAACCTGTGGATAACTCGGTCAAGCGGGGTTAAAATAGCGGATTAGCGCGGCACCGTTTTATGTCTTTCAGACAACTTACCAAGCGATAGGGCTACCAGCCTCTTAGTAATTTTTACTAAATACTTACTAAATATCGCCAGGGTAGAATTTAATTCGGCACCGCGCATTTGCATTTAATAATTAAAGTCATACATGGAAAATTTCTGGCAGGCCTGTTCTTCCCAACTTGAGCAAGAGCTTCCACCACAGCAATATAGCGCCTGGATCAAACCGCTAGTACCGCTTGACTTTGAAAACGGCAAGCTGCGTATCGCTGCGCCCAACCGTTTCAAGCTCGACTGGGTCAAGGCCCAGTTCGCCAACCGCATCACCGACCTGGCTAACCAGTACTGGGATGAAGATGTCGAAGTGCAGTTCGTGCTTGACCCACGTGGTAACAGAAAAACTGCTCCTGCAGCAGCGGCCGCGCCACGCCCGCAAGGCTTGAATGCCGACCTCGATGCCCAGGGCAGCGTGCCAGAAATGATGTCTGAACCTGCTGCGCCAGAAGTATCCCCACGCCGCGAACAAAGCCGTATTAATTCTGACCTGACTTTTGACAGCTTCGTCACCGGTAAGGCCAACCAGCTGGCGCGCGCCGCAGCCATCCAGGTGGCAAATAACCCTGGCGTATCGTATAACCCACTATTCTTATATGGCGGCGTAGGTCTCGGTAAGACTCACTTGATCCACGCCATCGGCAACCAGATCCTGGTTGATAATCCGAACGCCAAGATACGCTATATCCACGCTGAACAATATGTACGCGACGTAGTGACCGCTTACCAGCGCAAGGGTTTTGATGAGTTCAAGCGCTATTATCATTCACTGGATTTGTTGCTGATCGATGATATTCAATTCTTTGGTGGCAAGAGCCGCACGCAAGAAGAATTCTTTTACGCCTTTGAAGCCCTGATCGCCGCCAAGAAACAAATCATCATCACCAGTGATACTTATCCCAAAGAAATCACAGGCATGGATGACCGCCTGATTTCACGTTTTGACTCTGGCCTGACGGTTGCGATTGAACCGCCAGAGCTGGAAATGCGCGTGGCGATTCTGCTCAAGAAAGCCCATTCAGAAGGCGTGAATATTTCCGACGACGTCGCCTTCTTCGTCGCCAAGCATTTGCGCTCCAACGTGCGTGAACTGGAAGGTGCATTGCGCAAGATTTTGGCTTACTCCCGCTTCCATGGCAAAGAAATCACCATCGACGTGGTCAAAGAAGCCCTGAAGGATTTGCTGTCGGTGCAGAACCGCCAGATTTCCGTAGAAAATATACAGAAGACCGTGGCCGACTTTTTCAACATCAAAGTCGCCGACATGTATTCAAAAAAACGTCCGGCCAATATCGCCAGACCGCGCCAGATTGCGATGTACCTGGCCAAGGAATTGACTCAAAAGAGCCTGCCAGAAATCGGCGAACTCTTCGGCGGCCGCGACCACACCACGGTCTTGCACGCAGTCCGCAAGATCACCGCAGACCGCACCAAAAACCCCGAATGCAATCATGAGTTGCATGTATTAGAGCAAACGCTCAAGGGTTGATGGGCTGGATGTTGTAGGATGTGCAATTGGGAGGGGTTTGTGTCCAGTTGCAGGTAAGAAATGTTGTAGGGTGCGCCATGCGCACCACGGTAGTAATGCCAGCTAAAACGGTGCGCACGGCGCACCCTACGGGTTGGCAAGGGTTTTGCTCTGGAATCAGCGATATGCGTAAGCAACGAACGCCCCTGGATTCCAGCCTGCGCTGGAATGACGATTTTGAGGATACGGATCGTATTGAAGCATCAGCTGTTTAAAGCAACAAGAAAAGTATTAACGTCATCCCAGCGAAGGCTGGGATCCATCTGAGCAAGAACCGTTTGCCCAGAGCGACGAACAAGTTTGTAGGGTGCGCCGTGCGCACCAAAGTAACAAGCAAGACCGCAGTAAATATGTGAAGCAATCTATAAAAGCAGCAAGAAATAGTTAAGTTCCTTGTCACCATACAAAGTGAGGATATTCAAATGCAATTGGTTAAAACCCACCGGGACACCCTGCTCCGGCCTTTGCAAATTGTGAGTGGTATTGTCGAGCGTCGGCATACATTGCCGATTCTGGCCAATATCCTCATTCGCAAAGACGGTGAACAGGTGTCGTTCCTATCGACCGACATAGAAGTGCAGATCACGACCAAGGCAGCCATAGGTTCTGGCGGCGACAGCATAGCCACGACAGTTGCGGCCCGCAAATTGCTGGATATTTTGCGTGCCCTGCCAGATGACAATGATGTGGTCCTCAAGCTTGAAAACAAAAAGATGAGCGTGCAGTCAGGCAAGTCACGCTTCTCCCTGCAAACCTTGGCGGCAGAAGAATTTCCTACCGTTGCCCAGGCCGAGCATTTCAATGCCAGCGTCAACCTGCCACAAAAAACCCTGAAGCACCTGTTCAACATGGTGCATTTCTCGATGGCGCAACAAGACATTCGTTATTACCTGAATGGCTTGCTGCTGGTCGTCGATGGCAAGAACGTCATCGCCGTGGCAACTGATGGTCACCGTCTGGCATTTTGCCAGGTCGAAGTCGAGCAAGAGTTCCCACGTCACGAAGTCATCATCCCGCGCAAGACCATCATAGAGATGCAGCGCCTGCTGGAAGACAAAGAAGACCCGGTACAGATCGACATCGCCAACAACCAGGTCAAACTGACTTTTGCCGATATCGAACTGATCTCCAAACTGGTCGAAGGTAAGTTCCCTGACTTTAACCGCGTCATCCCCAAAGGCTATAAAAATAGCTTCACTCTGGGCCGTGAGCAATTGCTGCGTTCATTGCAGCGTGCCGCGATCATGACGTCTGACAAGTTCAAGGGCGTACGTTGCGTCATCACCCCTGGCCTCATGCAGATACTATCGACCAATGCCGACCAGGAAGAAGCGATAGAAGAAATCGAAATCGACTACGGTGGCGACAGCGTCGATATCGGCTTCAACGTCAGCTATCTGCTCGATGTATTGAATAACCTCAAATGCGACCAGATATCGGTTTCTTTGGGCGACTCCAATTCATCCGCACTGATCACTATCCCCGACAACACCGACTTCAAATATGTCGTCATGCCGATGCGGATATAGTTTTTTATTTGCTGAATTGCCGTGAAAGCAATGCGCTAAATTCACGGCAATCTCATTACCGTCATTCCCGCGCAGGCGGGAATCCAGTGTCGTTAGTCGTTATGCCCTGATGCATCAACACCCAAGACACTGAATCCAGCCTGTACCAGAATGACAAAGCAGTCCCTGAATATGTTTCACATTGGGCGATTTACACAATTGTCCAAAACAGTTCGTTTTTTTAGAAGGTAGCCATGTCCGATAACACCCAAGACAACACTCCAGCGCAGCCCAATCAATACGGCGCGTCTTCAATCCAGATTCTGGAAGGCCTGGAAGCCGTGCGCAAGCGCCCCGGCATGTACATCGGTGACACTTCGGACGGCACCGGTCTGCATCACCTGGTCTTTGAAGTGCTGGATAACTCCATTGATGAATCCCTCGCAGGTCACTGTACCGAGATCAATGTCACCATCCATAGCGACAACTCCATCTCCATCACTGACAATGGTCGCGGCATCCCTACCGGCATCAAATGGGATGACAAGCACGACCCCAAACGCAGCGCCGCAGAAATCGTCATGACTGAGCTGCATGCCGGCGGTAAGTTCGATCAAAACTCCTACAAGGTATCCGGCGGTCTGCATGGCGTGGGTGTGTCCTGCGTGAATGGCCTGTCCAAGTTGCTGAAGCTGACTATCCGCCGCGATGGCAAAATGTATGCGATGGAATTCGTCCGTGGCGTACCGCAAAACCGCGAACTCGAAACCGTTGATGGTGTTGTTACATCCCCCATCAAAGTCCTCGGTGACACCGACAAGCGCGGCACCGAAGTCCACTTCTGGGCAGATGAAGAAATTTTTACCCACGTAGAATTCCATTATGAAATCCTGGCCAAGCGCATACGCGAATTGTCCTTCCTGAATAATGGCGTACGCATCAAACTCAACGACCACCGCACCGGCAAAGAAGAATTGTTTGCCTTTGAAGGCGGCACCCGTGGCTTTGTTGAATACATCAACAAAAACAAAAGCATACTCAACCCAACGATATTCCAGGCGACTGGCGAACGTCAGTCTGACCAGAACACCACCATCACTGTTGACGTCTCCATGCAATGGAACGACGCTTACAATGAACAGGTATTGTGCTTCACCAATAACATCCCGCAGCGCGACGGTGGCACCCACCTGACCGGTCTGCGCGCCGCGATGACACGCGTCATCAACAAGTATATTGAAGAACACGAATACGCCAAAAAAGCCAAGGTCGAAGTTACCGGCGACGATATGCGCGAAGGCCTGACATGCGTCTTGTCCGTCAAAGTACCAGAACCAAAGTTCAGCTCCCAGACCAAAGACAAACTCGTCTCCAGTGAAGTACGTGGCCCGGTAGAAGAAATTGTCGCCAAGACCCTGTCTGACTTTTTGCAAGAACGACCAAACGACGCCAAAATCATTTGCGGCAAAATCGTCGAGGCATCCCGCGCCCGTGAAGCAGCCCGCAAAGCCCGCGAACTGACGCGCCGCAAAGGCGTCATGGACGGCCTGGGCCTGTCCTCCAAACTGGCAGACTGCCAGGAAAAAGACCCCGCCCTGTGCGAACTCTACATCGTCGAAGGTGACTCTGCGGGTGGATCAGCCAAGCAAGGCCGCGACCGCAAGTTCCAGGCTATCTTGCCACTGCGCGGTAAAGTACTCAACGTAGAAAAAGCCCGCTTTGAAAAAATGCTGTCCAGTGAGCAGATCACCACTCTGATCGCCACCCTCGGCACCAGCATAGGCCCTGACGAATTCAATGCCGACAAACTGCGCTACCACCGCATCATCATCATGACCGATGCCGACGTTGACGGCGCCCACATCCGCACTCTGCTGCTGACCCTGTTCTATCGCCAGATGCCACAACTGGTAGAACGCGGCCACATCTACATCGCCCAGCCACCACTCTACAAAGTCAAGGCAGGCCGTGATGAACGCTACCTCAAAGATGATGCAGAAGAAGCCACCTACATGATGACCGTGGCCCTGACCGGCGCATCCCTCACACCAGGTACAGGCGCAGCTCCTATCACTGGCGAAGCCCTGGGCGAACTGGTACGCCAGTACAACCTGGCCAACGCCATCATGATGCGCCTGACCCGCGTCATCGACCGCGCTGCCCTCACCGCCATCATGACCGGCGTCACGCTGAAACTGGATAACGCAGAAAACGCAGAAGCATCCGCCATCGCCCTGACCGCCGCCATCGGTGATAATGCAGTCAAAGCAGTAGTACGCAGCGACGAACTCTCAGGCGCCTTCAGCCTGCGCATAGAACGCCTGTACCACGGCAACATCAAGGTCAGCAGCATCGATGCCGACTTTGTTGACGGTGCCGATTACCAGGTACTGGAAAACGCCGCCACCACCTTCAAAGGCCTGCTCACAGAAGGCGCCTTCATCCGCCGTGGCGAAGGCGAAAAAGCCAAGGAAATCGCCGTCCACGACTTCCACCAAGCCATGCTCTGGCTACGCGACGAAGCCGAACGCGGCGTCAGCAAACAACGCTACAAAGGTCTGGGCGAAATGAACCCAAGCCAACTCTGGGAAACCACCATGGACCCCACAGTCCGCCGCCTGCTCAAAGTACAGATCGAAGACGCGATTGCCGCCGACCAGATCTTTACGACATTGATGGGCGACGACGTAGAACCACGCCGGGCGTTTATTGAATCGAATGCGTTGAGGGCGGGGAATATTGATGTTTGATGTTTGTCGGGTATCATGGAAAGTGAAAACTGTGTCAAGTAAGTGAAAAAGTATTGTCACAGATAGTGAAATAATTTATTGGACGGCACGTAAAGTGAAATCAGAGTAGAAGTATTGAAATTTTTTGTGCCTTTATCCGGCTGATCACTAAACAAAAATGAAGGTCAACCGACGAGGTTGGCCTTTTTCACGTCTAGTGTTTGCGTCGTGTGGCTGAACTAACGACCACTATCACACCTGATAAGTGTGGATTTATATCTGGCAACAAACTGCTATGGCATAACAGAAGACGTTACCCTAATCGCTATGTGGCGATTTCCCGCGACGTTCTTCCGCTGATTGCTGACGGGATACCCATACACGATGGATTGACGGTCATCGGTGATGGTTATGTTCTGCCGGGAAATTGGACCGGCAATGTCGTGATCGACCGCGGTAAAATTGCCGCGTGTCCACCATATTAAATGCTGACAATTGACGTGTGGGATCAAAGTTAGTGCCCCGGTCGCAACATAGCAAATGAAAAGTGAACGGAAAATATAGCATTGGCCGACTACAGCTCCGCAATTTGCACATGTGGAAATCAGATGCATTTTGCATTAAGAACAACACATATTTCTGTACAAATAACCAGCACTATTGTCTAATAGCCGTGTATCGGCGCGCTCACTTTTGGAGCACGGCCATTTTGATTGTGAGTCACAAAAATGCCAAATTCCCCCGCAATTGGCCATCCACTAGAATCCTTTCGATTTGCCGACCTTTTTGCAGGTCTGGGAGGTTTTCATCTTGCGTTAAAGAACTTGGGCGGAACTTGCGTTTTCGCAGCGGAATTGCAGGAGCACTTGCGCGCACTTTATGAGGTTAATCATGGCATTCGACCAGAGGGTGATATTACCCTTGTCGCGCCGGAAGATATTCCTGATCATGATGTGCTAACGGCGGGATTTCCATGCCAACCGTTTTCGAAGGCAGGTGAGCAACTCGGATTTGAATGCACAGAGCAGGGGAATCTGTTTTTTAATGTTGTCGCAATTCTCGATTTCAAGAAGCCAAAATTTTTTATTCTGGAAAACGTCCCTAACCTCCTTAAACATGATGAAGGTCGTACTTGGGAGGAAATTCAAAACGAATTGGGTCTTGCAGGGTTGGGTTATCACATTAAGGCAGCAAAATTCTCTCCGCATAATTTCGGTATTCCGCAAATTCGGGAGCGTGTCTATATCATAGGTTCGCGTGAACCATTTTCGGAAAATTTCAATTGGCCAATAACGGCTGATGCTGAGACATCGATCACAACAGTATTGGATAAACATCCAGCAGACGCCAAAAAACTTTCACCGCAGGTTCTCGACTGTCTTCAGGTCTGGAATACGTTTTTGACGAGTTGTCCGAAACAAACCGAACTGCCATCGTTCCCACTGTGGTCGATGGAATGGGGCGCAACGTATCCGTTTGAAGATGAGACTCCCTATGCGAGGAGGAGGCAATTTGGTGCCGATGGGCTACTCACCTACAAAGGCAGCCACGGATGTGTCCTTGGACATATTAGAGGTATTGACGAACGATGGGCCGCGTTGCCTAGCCACGCTCGAACCGAACAATTGAAGTTTCCGAAGTGGAAAAAGGATTTTATTCGACAGAATCGGAAGTTCTATGCTGATAACAGAGAATGGATTGACCCGTGGATGAGTAGTGTTCTCCGTTTCCCATCAAGTTTGCAGAAACTCGAATGGAACGTAAAAGGTGGGAAGCGCGACATTTGGGAATATGTTCTTCAATTTCGGGCATCAGGAGTACGTGTTAAGCGACGTACTACGGCTCCAAGTCTTATTGCAATGACGGATACACAGGTGCCGATCATTGCTTGGGAGAAGCGATATATGACCCCGAAAGAATGCGCGAAGCTGCAAAGTTTAGATGGGTTAAAACAATTGCCGGACACACCGACGAAAGCCTTTCATGCGCTCGGAAATGCAGTGAATTCAAGTGTTGTCGAACGCGTAGCGAGGGCTCTGCTAAACGGGGTTTCTCCAGAAAAAGTGGCGCAAGCTCGGGAAAAAACTGGTAGGCACATATTACGTCAGATGGAAGCCGCGGCATGACGACTGAAGATCAAGATAAAGACTCTGCGGAAATTGAAATTCGACCCGAAGTAACTATGCTGTCAGTGCTCAAGCACTTGAACTACGAACCTTGGTTTGCTATTGCTGAATTTGTCGACAATGCACTGCAAAGCTTCGCAGTTAACGAAACACGGCTTAAAGCGCTGCACGGTGCCGATTTTGGTCTCGTTGTCAATGTCGACATCGATACGAATGGGCCTGGCGAGATCATCGTGTCGGATAACGCTGCTGGAATTTTTAAAGCCGATTTTCCTCGTGCATTTCGTCCAGCTCAACCGCCAATAGACCGGAATGGTTTATCAGAATTCGGAATGGGAATGAAGAGTGCGGCTTGTTGGTTTGCCGAAAACTGGTCTGTTCGCACCAAAGCGATTGGCGAAAGTGTCGAGCGAACCATTCGCTTCGACGTGAAACATATTGTTGAAAATAATGTTCAGGCACTTCAGCCAGAATATCAAGACATGGCAAGTGACGCACATCATACGATTGTCACATTGCGCAAATTGCACCATACTCCAAAAGGCAGAACGGTTGGAAAAATAAAGGAACACTGAGGTATCCTGACTTTTTCGGACACTCTTGTTTGTTAAAATAAACGATCAGGAGAAATAATGAAACAGAAAAAGACATACACACCGGAATTGCGAGAAGAAGCCGTAAAGCTTGTTTTGGCGCAAG
>NZ_JBMPPI010000048.1:0-30257 GCF_049340245.1 Undibacterium sp. TC4M20W | reverse complement strand
CATTGGTCTCTTGGGGCATGCGCCGGATCAGGCGACGTTTGATGCACTGCTGGCGCAATCGGGGACGGATGTGGTCACGCTGATCGGGCAGTTTATTAATTCGCCTGAGTATCTGGCAAGGTTTATGCCGGTTTGATTTTTTGGTGGGCGGAGTTTCTTGTTAAAGGAACTCCGCGCATAGACTGTCTTTGATACATCCATTCTCACCAGGCTGAAATATCCAGCCTGGTGCAGATCAAAACTATGCGCCTGTGCGCTGTGTCCATGGAATTGCCGTTCCAGCTTCCTTCTTGGCTTGCTTGGCGGCTTTCTTTTCTTTAGGCGTACTGGCCGCCTGCTTCTTGGTTTCTTTATTACTTTGTTGAACTTTACTCATGATTTACTCCTGGGAACACCAAGGCCTTGGTGACAAGTCAGTATAGGCTTGTATTGCCTCATCAACCGTTTTCCAGAAAATATAGTCCGCACGGATTACATATCATGTAAAAGCCATTTCATACCGCGATTTACGCAATCTGTCTCAATGCCAGGGCAAGGCAAACAGCTTTTCTTTACAGTTAGCCCATGCAAATAAAATAATGATAGGGGAGCGAGATGCTGGAAATCAGGAATGTCACAAAAACCTTTGGTAAAAAACTGACCGCAGTCCATGACTTGTCACTCAATCTCGGTCACGGTGTGATCGGCCTGATAGGACACAATGGCGCGGGCAAGACCACGCTCATGCAAATGATCGCGACCCTGACACGTCCCAGCAGCGGCAGCATACTTTTCCAGGGTCAGGACATTGTCAAGAAACCGCAGGCCATACGCCAGCGCCTGGGATTCCTGCCGCAGGATTTTGGTATTTACCCTAACCTGACAGCGCTAGAATTCATGCAATATTTTGCCGCCCTGAAGGGTGTGCGCGATCCAGCCAGGATCAGGCATTTGCTGGAAGTGGTGAATTTGCATGAACAGGCTAAACGTCAGGCTTCAAGCTTCTCTGGCGGCATGCGGCGGCGTCTCGGTATTGCCCAGGCCTTGCTGAATGATCCTGACATCCTCATCGTTGATGAGCCAACAGCCGGGTTGGACCCGGAAGAACGTTTGCGCTTCCGCCATTTATTGAGTGAACTGGGTTTCAAGAAACTGGTGATCATGTCTACCCACATCGTCTCTGATGTAGAAAGCATTGCCAGCCAACTGGCCATCATGCGGCAGGGCAAACTGATCGCCCATGCAACACCAGATGACATCCTGGCGCAGGCACATGGACAAATCTGGACTGCCGACATTGCCAGCCATGAATATGAGACCTTGCGCAATAAAGTGCATGTATTGCAAAGCCAAAAACAGGGCGATCAAATGAGCTTGCGCATTGCCCATCCACACCAGCCATGTGCAGGCGCACGCCATGCTACGCCCAGCCTGGAAGAGGCCTTGATGGCACAACGCTATGCGGTACAGGAGCTGGCAGCATGAGCCCTTCCCTGCCAAATACACTGAACACCCTGAACACACTGACCATTCTGCTTCTGAGTGAAGCCCGTCTGCGCCTGCGGCGTCTGGGCAGCGTGGTCGCGATACTGGCAGTCATCGCTCTGGCCTGGGTCATGATCCCTGATCCGCAATCGGGTACATCCCTGATGGTCATAAAAAGTACCCGCGTACTCTACACCAGCTCCACGCTGGCTTTTGGCAGTGCAACACTGGCCAGCCTGTTATTTGGCCTGGCTGGTTTTTATCTGGTACGAGGCCGTATTGCAGAAGACATGCGCAGCGGCTGTGGTGCCGTCATCGCCGCTACTCCTGTCAGCAATGGCATCTTTTTGCTGGGACGCTGGCTGGGCGGTGTGGCTTACCTGATGGTGCTAAGCACTGCCTTTATGGGTGCCATGCTGGTCTGTCATCTGGTACGAGGTGAAGGCCCCTTAGAACTGCTCATCTATCTGCAAACCTATCTGGCCCTGCTGTTGCCCATGATATTTTTTGTTTGCAGTTGCGCCATCCTGTTTGACAGTTTTTCACCCTTGATGGGTAAGCTCGGCGATGTGATTTTCTTTTTTGTCTGGGTCGCACAAATCGCCCTGCTGGATAAAGCAGATAGCGGTATTGCCGGTGAAATCAATCCTTACATGTATATCGATTTCATAGGTGCAGCCACATCGATGGCACATCTGAAGTTATATGTCAGTACCAGACATATCTCTTTGGGCACTGCCAGTTTTGATGCAAAATTCATCCCCATACTTTTACCCGCCTTCATGTGGTCTGGAAAATTAATGGCCCTGCGTTGCGCCACAGCGATGTTGGCCTTGCTGCCACTACTACCAGCGATCGCCTTGTTCCACAGGTTTTCACCTGATCGCGTAAAAGTCAGCCAGGCCCGCAAACGTCGTTCTCCTCTTAATTATTTAAATCAAATACTGCGCCCTTTCGCTGGCTTGTGCCAACCGTTATTTCGCCTCGCGCGAGCCTTGCCAGGTCTGGCCGGGCAAATATGTGCGGACCTTGCCCTGACAGTGGCGACCACGCCTGTCGCTGGCCTGGCCTTATTAATCATCCCCTTGTTATCCATGTTTTTGCCAAGCGCAGTTTTACCAGGGCTATTGACTATCACCGTCGCTATCTGGGGCATACTCATCAGTGATCTGAGCAGCCGTGACCATCAGGCTGTTACCGGTGAAATGACAGGCGCCGTATCAGGCGGTATTGCCCAGCGTTATTTGCGGCAGTTTGCAGCTAGTACACTGCTGGGCTTGATGTTGATGGGTGTCATCGGTTTGCGTTGGCTTATGCATGAATCAATGCATGAGCCAACACATGAGCCAATGCGGGCACTGGCCTTAGTGAGTGGCATTTTCAGTATGAGTGCGGTGGCCTGTTTGCTGGGGCGCCTGTCAAAGACACCGCGCACTTTTTTGTCCTTGTTTCTGTTTGGCATCTATGTTGCGGTGAATGCAAAAAAAGCCCCGATGATGGATGCATTCGGTTTCAATGGTGTGGCAAACAATTTGTCTATCACCTGGCAGCTGATGCTGGGCGTAATCGCACTGAGCTGCGGCTATCTGTATAACCGCCGCGCAGCAGCATAACGGTACCTGTGTATAAAACGGTGTATAAGTTGTAGATAGGCTGTAGATAAGTTGTAGATAAGCTGTGGACAAGCCAGGGATGTTTTATTTCTTTTCAGCAAAGCACAAATTGTATTAATTGTAAGCAGACTTTAGTTTCATTGTTTTAGCAAAATGATGTCTCTATACTTTTTATACTTTTGTTGATCTGACGACGATGTTTTCAGGTCTGCCGGAATCCTGTCTGCTGAGCTTTTTTTGCCTGGTTAATATGTGGCCTGTTCATCAGCATCGTTCCCTCCGCATGTTCATGAACAGGATAAATTACGCCTATGTCTAACGGATTGTCTCTCAAAAAAGATTTGGCAAAAATACTGCTGTATTCGCTGTTATCGCTATTCCTGATACCTGCGTTTACTTACTGGTTTTCTCAACATGTGGAAAACAAACAGGATGAAAAATTCCTCAGTTTTGTATCGCAGCAAATTGATACAGACAGCAAGCTGACTTCTGAAGAAAAATTCCAGCAACAAGAATTTTTCCGTCAATACCCACCGTCTAAAATTTGTGACAGCAATATAGCCGAAGCCGCCAGTTACAGGGAGCGTGTATGCGCACGCTATTCAGATAACTGGCAATTCATTATGGCCAAAAAAGTCTCGGCCTGGACCATGGCCGGTGGTGTAGTCTTGCTGATCAGTGTGCTCTTGCTCGGTGCTTTTGCCTTTCTCAATGAAAAAGCCCAGTACCTGAGTTTTGTCACAGGCTGGCGTGTGCTGACCTTGAGTTGCACTGCCGGAACAATTGCGCAGGGCGCAATGCTGATGTGGTTGTCATTCTGGGTCACGGCGTATTTCATGAACCGCTATTCCGTCAAGCTGATAGCCGTCGCTGTCATCTTTGTCGCAATTGCGGTGTTCTATGTCATCGTCAGCATCTTTAAACGCGTCAACAGTAATCATCAAATTCAGGGGGAGCTGATTTCTGAACAGGCAGCGCCGGGTTTGTGGCAACGCGTACGTGAACTGGCGGCACGCTTGAAAACAGCAGCGCCAGATAATATCGTCGCGGGCATAGATGCCAATTTCTTTGTCACTGAATCCCCTCTGAATGTCAGCGGCAGAAGTCTGCGTGGACGCAGCCTGTTCATCAGTATCCCACTGTTGCGCCTGCTGAGCCAGTCAGAAGCGGATGCCGTGCTGGCGCATGAACTGGCCCACTTCCGTGGTGGTGACACAGCAAACAGCGCTGCGCTTGGCCCCAAGCTGGCACAATATGATCAATACTGTTTTGAGATGCGTAGCGCCCATGTGCCTACCGTGTTTTATCTGATGTGTTTGTATCGCATGATTTTTGAAATTGCCTCTGCGCGCAATAGCCGTGACCGTGAATTTTTGGCTGACCGCATCGCCGCCAAAGTGATTGCACCTGCAGCAGTCACCTATTCACTGATCAAGATTGCGGCTTATGCCAATTACAGGAATGAAATCGAAAACCAGCTGTTTTCACGCAATGAAAGACATGGTGCCAGTGTAGGGATTGCACAATTTGTGGCGTCCGGCCTGCATCCATATGCGCGCTCGTCCGCCTTCATCGACACCATGAAACATGCGAGCGTGCCGCACCCTTACGACAGCCACCCCAAGATGACTGAGCGCATGAAAAACGTTGGCCATGTGATAGCCGAAGCTGATTACGGTGCCATCGTCACCAGCATACCGGCGCAAACCTGGGCAGCCGATATACAGGTTGCCGACGAAATTGAAGCGCGTTTGTGGACCAGCTATGAAGAAGATTTTTCACAGGCGCATGAACACAGTCTGGCCTACCGCTATGAACCAGCCAATGAAGAAGAAGAGGCGCTGGTGTTGCGCTACTTCCCACCGGTGGAATTTTCCCTGAGCGAGGGCAAAGCCATACAAGTGACCTATGCAGGCTGGATCTTGCCCGATGAAACCGAGCCGCTGGCCTGGGACAGGGTAGATACCTATGAATATGAAGATGGCATGCTGTCGGACACACTGACCATCAAGCACCCTGAAAAAGGCATGCTGGGTGCCAAATCGACCAAGGTGAAACTCGCCGGTATTAAGAAAGTGCGCGAAGAATTCAAGAACGTCTCTGGCCATTACTGGCACAGGCATCAGGTCATGCGGCATCAACAGGCCTTGCAATAATCCTGTTCTGCTACTCAGCAAGAATCCCGTCATAGCAGGCGGGATTTTTTTATTGTGTACGCTTAGCTGTACGGACAAGGCTGCGGACAGTGTGGACAATCAGGCACCAATAAAATACCCATATAAATCAATGACTTAAAACTGGCACGCTTTCTGCTAAACAGTATGCAAACTGTTTAATGGAAACATCATGATAAGAGACACTTCAGGCCAGGATACGGTGTTGGCCGCCAATAAGGGACAAAAACGCAAGCGCATCATCATTGCTGGCGTCGCCACGCTGGTGGGCGTTACTGGCCTGGTATTACTGATGTCGGCCTGGCGCAGCAGCAGCCAGTCTGTCAATGCGTCACGCTTGCGCATCGCCACCGTCAGCCATGGCACTCTGGTCAGGGATGCGGCAGTCAATGGCCGTATTGTTGCCGCCATCAGCCCGACCTTGTACTCTAGCGCCGGTGGCACGGTAACACTGAAAGCCAATGCGGGCGACACCGTCAAGAAAGGTGATATCGTCGCCGAGATAGAGTCCCCTGACCTCAACGACCAGCTCAAACGCGAACAATCAAATACCGAGCAACTGGAAGCAGAAGTCGCGCGCCAGCAAATCCTCGCGAAGAAACAAAAACTGATCGCCAGGCGTGATGCCGACCAGGCCGAGATAGACCGCGTAGCAGCCCAGCGCGCCTTCCAGCGCATAGAAGCTGCGGGCGTTGTTGGCGTGGTAGCCAAGAATGATTTCCTGAAAGCTCAGGATGCTATGCGATCTACCGAAATACGCTCCAAGCATGCAGCCCAGGCAGCCGACCTGGAAAACGAAGATGTGACGCTGGAATTAAAAACCAAGATGAGCCAGTTGCAACGCCAGCGCCTCTCCCTGGACTTTGCCAAACGCCGAGTCGATGAATTGAAACTGCGTGCACCTGTCGATGGCATCATTGGCAGCCTGGCGATTTCCAACCGCAGCGTAGTGGCCGCCAATACAGCCTTGATGACACTGGTTGATCTGTCGCAGCTTGAAGTCGAAGTCGAAATCCCGGAATCGTATATGACCGACCTTGGCCTGGGCATGAAGGCAGAAATCATGATCAACAATAACAAGGTCATGGGCACCCTGACCGCCATCTCGCCAGAAGTGGTAAAGAACCAGATACTTGCCAGAGTGCGTTTCAGCGACAAACAGCCTGAAGGCCTGCGTCAAAGCCAGCGCGTCTCAGCCCGTTTGCTGATGGAAGAAAAAGCCAATGTCATGATCTTGCCACGCGGCCCCTTTGTCGAAGCAGACGGTGGACGCTTTGCCTATGTCGTCGAAAACGGTGTTGCCCAGCGCCGCCCCATCAAAATGGGCGCAACCAGTATCTCTGCAGTAGAAATTCTCAGTGGTTTGAAAGACGGCGACAAAGTCGTGATATCCGGTACCGATACATTTGAAAGCGCGAATAGCGTTTCGATCAACAACTAGTATTCAACAATTAATTTAAGAAGGATTATCCCATGTTACGCATGAAAAACCTCAGCAAAGTTTACCGTACGCATCTGATCGAAACGCATGCACTGCGCGGCTTTGACATCCATGTCAAGGAAGGTGAATTCGTCACCGTGACCGGGCCATCCGGTTCTGGCAAAACCACCTTTCTGAACATTGCCGGTTTACTGGAAGAATTCAATGATGGTGATTATCTGCTTGATGGCATCAACGTCAACGGCATGAATGACAATGCCCGCACCCGTTTGCGTAATGAAAAACTGGGTTTCATTTTCCAGGGCTTCAACCTCATCCCTGACCTCAACCTGTTCGACAATGTCGATGTACCTTTGCGCTATCGCGGCTTCAATACGGCTGAACGCAAGGAACGTATAGAGGACGCACTGGCACAGGTTGGCCTGGCTTCACGCATGAAACATTATCCGGCTGAATTGTCTGGTGGTCAGCAACAGCGTGTAGCAATTGCCCGCGCCCTGGCCGGTTCACCAAAACTGCTGCTGGCCGATGAACCTACCGGTAACCTCGATACCCAGATGGCACGCAGCGTCATGGAATTGCTGGAAGAAATCAATGCCAAGGGCACGACCATCCTGATGGTAACGCATGACCCTGAACTGGCCGTTCGGGCCCAGCGCAATGTGCATATTATTGATGGACAGGTCAGTGACCTGGTGCGCAAGCTGCCATCACTTTACGATGCCAAAGCTGAAACCAAGACCGATAGCGGTTCAGCCAATGAAGTCGATAGTTCGGCAGTCGCCTGAGGAGCCGCATGATGTTTCGTTATTATTTTTTACTCGGCATACGCAGCCTTCGCCGCAATCCGGCCCTGACTGCCCTGATGGTACTGACTTTGGCAGTTGGCGTTGCTGCCAGTATCTCCACCCTGACAATCTTGCATGTGATGTCGGGTGACCCGATACCACACAAGAGCAACCGGCTGTTCACCCCCTGGATGGATAACGGCCCATTGAAAGGCTATACGCCGGACGACAAGCCGAATGATACCCAGATGAGTTACCGGGATGTCATGAATCATCTTCCGGCAAAAATTGGAGAGAGACGTACGGCCATGTATGGCATATTGATGGCCATAGAACCAGCACGCAAAGATTTGCCTGCGATAGAGCCCGAAGGCGCCGCAGTCACCAAGGATTTTTTCGCCATGTTTGACACGCCGTTTTTACATGGCCAGGGATGGACTGAAAACGACGATGCAAAAGCCGCAGACGTTGTCGTACTCGGAAAAAAAATGGCAGACAAGCTATACGGCAATACCAATCCTGTTGGTCAGTACCTGACCATGATAGGACATCAGTTCCAGATCGTCGGCGTACTCGACACCTGGGAACCAAGCCCGCGCTTTTACCGCAATGCCACCTTTGGCGTGCAGGAAGATTTCTTCATCCCTCTGGCCAGCGCCATCCGGCATGAAATTACCCATGCAGGCGGCATGGGTTGCACTGGTGATACTGCTCCTGGCTGGCAAGGGCGACTGGATTCTGAATGCACATGGCTGAGCTTCTGGTTTGAATTAAAGTCAGAAAGCCAACGCCCTGAACTGCAAAGCTACCTCGACAATTATGCATCCGAGCAGCGCAAGCTTGGGCGTTACATGCGTCAGGCAAAAAATAAACTGTTCAATGTCATGGAATGGCTGGAAGAATCCAAGGTAGTTGGCAACGATAACAAACTGTCTGCCTGGCTGGCATTTGGTTTCCTGTTGCTGTGTCTGGTGAATACCGTGGGTCTGTTACTGGCGAAATTTTCTGTGCGGGCATCGGAAGTCGGCGTAAGGCGTGCACTTGGCGCATCCCGCAAAGAGATATTCAATCAATTTCTCATTGAGAGCAGTGTCATCGGCCTGGCTGGTGGTGTTGCGGGACTGTTGCTGGCATTTGGTGCACTTGCCCTGATCGCCAACCAATCAAAACAACTGACTGTCGTGGCACATATGGACTGGCAAATGCTGAGCATTACCTTTGTGATGTCAGTCACCGCTGCCATATTGGCGGGCTTGTTCCCGACCTGGCGTGCATGCCAGGTGACGCCTGCAATACAACTCAAATCACAATGAGGCTATCATGAAACTTAATCTCGAAATTCGCCCCATTTTGTCTGCGCTGCTGCGCAGCAAGACCGGCGCCATCCTGGTGGCCCTGCAGGTTGCCATCAGCCTGGCAATTTTAACCAACGCTGTCTATATTGTTAAATTGCGTATGGAAGTGGTAGCACGCCCGAGCGGTGTCGCAGAAGAAAACGACCTGTTTTCCATCAATATCAGCAACCGCAAAGTCGCTGATCATACTGAACAGATCGCCACGCAAAAGCAAGAAGAAGCAACCATACGCGGGGTCTCTGGCGTGCAGGGCGTGACAAGAGTCAGCCAGACACCATTATCCTGGTCCGGCAGTACCACTGGTGTTTCGCTGGACAGGAAACAGGCTGCCACCAGTGCCAACGTATCGATGTATATCGCATCGGAATCCGTGATGAAACTCTGGGGCCTGAAGCTGGCTGATGGGCGAGACTTCAATCAGGGTGAATTTCGCGAAATTGATACCAGTACCAGCAAGGAATTTCCCAATGTCGTCATCATTACCAAGGTACTTGCAGAAAAACTCTTCCCTGGTCAGGCCAGTGTCGTTGGCAAAACCATTTATTTTGGTACAGGTGACGATGCGTACGAGACAAGGATCATCGGTGTACTTGAGCGTTTGCAAACCCATGCTGCCCAGATTGGCGAAAAAGGTGAAATCTCGGTTGTCTTGCCGATACGCATGTCAAATGACCCCTACTCCAAGTATTCGGTACGCGCCGAACCCGGCCAGCGTGAACGGGTAATGAAGGATGTTGAGATGGCACTGAGAAAAGCATCTGCTACACCTATCATCGTCAATTTGCGCAACCTTCAGGAAGACAGGTCCAGACGCTACCGCGCTGACAATGGCCTGGCCTGGATGCTGATTGCAGTCTGCGTGCTGCTCTTGCTGGTCACTGCCAGTGGCATCGTCGGCATTTCCAGCCTGTGGGTCACGCAACGTCGCAAGCATATCGGTGTGCGCCGTGCACTGGGTGCGCGCAAGATAGACGTGCTGCGTTACTTCGTCACAGAAAACTTCATGATCACCACTTTTGGTATCGCCTGCGGCCTTGCCCTGGCCATAGGTCTCAACCAGTTATTGGTCAGCAAGCTGGAACTGACCAAATTGCCTGCAGCTTATTTGCTAGGAGGCAGTGTAATTTTCTGGATACTTGGTATCATCGCGGTGGTGGGACCGGCGGCACGTGCTGCGTCGATATCACCAGCCACTGCTACCCGCAGTACCTGAAATACTAAAACCCCTAAGCTTTGAAAACACAAACACTGACAATGCCTACCGTATTAATTATTGATGACAATGCCACCGTTGCGGTGGCACTGGAAGTGCTGTTTTCCCTGCATGATATTGATGCGGTCTGTGCCACTTCGCCAGAACAGGGCCTGGCGATGCTGGAGCATCAGGCTGTCGATCTGGTGATACAGGACATGAATTTCACTGCCGATACCACCTCTGGTGATGAAGGCCGTGCCCTGTTCACTGAAATTCGCAAACTCTACCCTGACCTGCCTGTGATCTTGCTGACAGCCTGGACACATCTGGATGCAGCAGTAGAATTGATCAGGTCAGGTGCTGCCGATTACCTCGGCAAACCCTGGAATGACCAGAAACTATTGACCACCGTCAGGAACTTGATAGAACTGGGGCAAAGCAACCGCGCCCTGCAACAAAGGCTACAACGCGAACGCAAGCAAAAACGCGAGCTTGAGCAAAAATTCAATCTCTGCAACCTGGTCTGGAATGATGCTGCGACCGAGCGCGTGCTGGGCATGGCTTGCCAGGTCGCCCGTGCTGATGTTCCGGTGTTAATTACCGGGCCTAATGGTGCAGGCAAGGAAAGAATCGCTGAAATCATACAAGCTAATTCCAGTGTCAAGGATGGCCCTTTTGTCGTGCTCAATTGCGGTGCCCTGCCCGCAGAGTTGATAGAAGCAGAACTATTTGGTGCCGAAGCCGGAGCTTATACCGGAGCCAGCAAAGCACGCGAAGGCAAGTTTGAAGCGGCAGACGGTGGCACCCTGTTCCTCGATGAAATTGGTAACCTGCCGCTGGCCGGGCAAATGAAATTATTGCGGGTGCTGGAAACCGGGCGCTTTGAAAGACTGGGATCAAACAAGGAAAGACAGGTCAAGGTACGCGTCTTGAGCGCCACCAATGCTGATTTGCCAGCCATGATCAAGGCAGGCAGCTTTCGCCAGGATTTGTTGTATCGCCTGAACGTCATAGAATTGCATTTGCCCACGCTGGCAGAACGCACTGGCGACATCTTGCCGCTGGCAGAATACTTCCTCAACAATGGCAAAACCCTGCATCCCAGCACGGCATCAGCACTGGTGCAATATGCCTGGCCGGGTAATGTCAGGGAACTCAAAAATGTCATGCAGCGCGCCTGCCTGCTGGCAGCCAAAACTGAAATCATGCCCACTGATCTTGGCCTGCCCTTGGCGAATAGCTGGGTCAATGAGCAAGAACCCGACAAAGAGGCGATAGAACGCGCCCTGCAAAAAGCTCATGGCGTAGTGGCGCAAGCCGCTGCTGAACTGGGTTTGAGCCGCCAGGCCTTGTACCGGCGTATGGACAGGCTGGGTATCAGCCGTAGCGCATGACAGACCAGAAAGCGCCATCAGCAAGCGGTAGCGTTCCCGGCCAGCGCCCGCTGTTTTCCATGCTCACGCGTTTGAGTCTGTTGATGGCAGCAATATTATTGCTGGCAGTTGCTGTCAGCATGCTCATGCTGCATTTACTGCCAGACCAGATCTGGCTGGCTGCCGGACTCAGCCTATTGATTGTCTTGCCGACAGGTTTGATTCTGTTGCGCAGCCAGTTACAAGCCATGATACGTTTGTTCCACACCCTGGCTGGCACGGTCATCAGTTATCAGGATAATGATTTTTCCATCGGTGTGCACTGGCCCTTGCAAGACGAGTTGGGTGAACTGGTAGATGCCCATAATGCACTGGGCGATGTCTTGCGCAAGCAAAGATTGAATCTGGTACAGCGTGAATTGCTGCTTGATAGCATGGTGCAGAACACGCCGGTAGCGATGATGCTTGTGGCTGACCATGGCCCCATCGTCTTCGCCAATATCGCGGCCAGGCAATTGCTGAACCAGGGGCGCAAGCTAGAAGGTTTCAGTTTCAATGAGGTGATGACACAAGTCTCGGCCTCATTGCGGGAAGCCATACTGCGCGGTGGCGATGGCTTGTTCACAGTAGCTGCCAAAGATGCAGAAGAAGAGGAAGAGGTGTATCACCTGGCGCGCCGCCACTTCAGCCTGAATGGCCGTCATCATGAATTATTTTTGCTGCGCCACCTGACGGTGGAATTGCGCCGCCAGGAAGTGCAGACCTGGAAAAAAGTCATACGTGTGATCAGTCATGAACTCAATAACTCGCTGGCACCGATAGCCTCGCTGGCAAATTCTGCTGCGGTACTGGTGGGCCGTGGCCAGACCGAACGTCTGCCTGGCATCTTGCTCACGATAGAAGAACGTACCCGCCATCTGGAAAGTTTTATCGATGGTTATGCACGCTTCGCCAAACTACCGACACCGAGGCTGGAGAGCACGCACTGGGATAGCTTTATCGCTGGCCTGAAGTCGCAAGTCATCTTCACCGTGACTGACAGCTTGCCTGAAGAACCTGTCAACCTCGACAGGGCACAAATGGAACATGCGTTGCTGAACCTGTTAAAAAATGCCCATGAGTCTGGCTCACGGGAAGATGAAGTATTTCTAAACATACGCAACTTGCAAGGCATCATACGCATAGAAGTCATGGACAGGGGCAGCGGCATGACAGATACGGTGATGTCGAATGCCCTGATCCCCTTTTACTCCACCAAGCGTAGTGGCACAGGCCTGGGCCTGGCACTGGTGCGTGAAATCATAGAAGCACATGGCGGCAGGATCAGCCTGCAAAACCGTGAAGGCGGCGGCCTGAACGTCAGCCTGTTCCTGCCTGTATCACCCTAAGCAAATTAAGCAAATGCCATTGGCAAAACCATCAACATGCACAGCCCGGCGGCACGGCGATTGCTGGCCGTGATGCTGCCACCATGCGCCTGTATCACGCGCTGGGTAATCGCCAGCCCCAGGCCATAACCTTCGCTACTTTGTTCTGCCAGCACACTACGGTAGAAAGGCTGGAAGATGCTCTGCAATTCGGCTTCCGGCACGCCTTCACCTTCATCCAGGATGGACACATGTAAATGTGTACCCAGTATTTCTGCGTGTAGAGTCACGGCAGTATCGGGACGGGTATGCCGTATCGCATTGCGCAAGACATTTTCCATCGCCCGGTGCAGTAATTCATAGCGCCCCAGTATGCAGACCTTGCTGATGGCATCGGCAGAATATTCAGTCTTGAACGCCTTGCCTGCGGTCTTCGCTTCAAAGTGGGCATTGTCAGTCAGGTCAGCGAATAATTCATCCATGTGTATCAGGTCTTGCCCTGCATGGGCACCTGCTTCGAGACGCGACAGTGTCAGGATTTCACCAACCAGTTTATCCATGCGCACGGCTTCCCTGTCCATGCGTACCATGTATTCTTCCGCCTTGTCCGGCTGCTGGCGTGCCAGACCTATCGCCGCCTGCAAACGTGCCAGCGGTGAGCGCAATTCATGCGACACATCATGCAAGAGGCGACGCTGGTTTTGCAGGGAACCTGTCAACTGCTCGGCCATGCGGTCAAAGTCACGCCCCAGCTCTGTCAATTCGTCCTTGCGCTTACCCATGCTGTCTCCTATGCGCGTCTGTAGCTTGCCGCCTGCCAGCTCATGAAAAGCCTCGCTGAGCCTGCGTATAGGCTTGGACATATACCAGGCCATCAGGGCCGCAAACAGCAGGCTGGCAAACAGGGCAACCGTCATGGGAATGAAGGCACGCGAATCGCCACCATCATGCGGTGGCTTGCGCATACCCATAGGCACCGGCCCAGGCTCACCAGGCGGACCACCGGGTCTGGATGCATCACGGAAATCCGGACCGGGACCATGTTTGAATTCAGAACCAGGGCCGGAGCCAGTACCGGGGCCGCGCCTATCCTCATGCTGGAGTTTGTCGGGCTGCACAGCGATTGCAGCAGCCCTGGCCATGTCTTCATTGCTGCGCTTGATCCAGAAGGTCACACTGATACCGGCGATGGCCGTCAATTGCGCCAGCCAGATGAAGAAAAAGAATTTCCAGAATAATCGACCGAGTTTCAGCATACTGAGTTTAGGCATCATTACTCGCTTATTCACTTTAATCGCGCGTCAGCATATAACCCTGGCGATATACCGTCTGTATGACAGTACGGCCATCGGCAAAGGCGCTGATCTTTTGTCGTATGCTACTCAGGTGGACATCGATATTCCTGTCGAACCTGGCCAGTGGGCGGCCCAGGCCCTGCTCGGACAATTCATTCTTGCTGACGGTTTGCCCGGCATTTCTTGCCAATAACTCCAGCAGGGTAAATTCAGTGCTGGTCAGGTCCAGCATTTTATTATTCCATTCTGCGCGGCGCTGGCCTGGCCATATCTGCAAGGCACCAACGACCAGACATAGCCGGTCCTGGTCGGCATTCATGCCGCTCTCGGTACGGCGCAGGATGGCTCTGAGCCTGGCCAGCAATTCGCGTGGGGTACATGGCTTGGGCACATAATCATCGGCGCCCAGTTCAAGACCGATGATGCGATCGACATCATCACCACGCGCGGTCAGCATCAGTACCGGCATGCGGCTGTGCTCGCGTATGCGGCGCAGGGCTTCGATGCCATTCATACGCGGCATCATGACATCCAGCACGGCTATCGCATACTGCCCAGATAGCGCCTCTGCCACGGCTTGTTCGCCATCATGTACGGTAGTAATGGCAAAACCCTCACGCTCAAGATATTCCTTGAGCATGCCTACCAGTTCGACGTCATCGTCTGCGAGCAATACCTTGGTCATAAAGTGTGGGGATATGAATTCTATGTACTGATGATAGCAAAGCCATCTATGCACGCGTGCAAATTTACCTGCTTTTACAGTCCGGCAATTTCCAGGACACAAAATCCTTACCTAACTTTACCTTTGCTTTACTGCACTTAACAAGTCATCAAGACACAATGCAGCAACACCAATGTAATACCCACAGCGAGGAAAACACATCATGGAAAAGCATGGCAACCAACTGGAAACTGATCTTCACACCCTGATGCAGGCAGCTGCCTCGCGCAGGCAGATGCTGCGCTGGATATCGGCGGGTGGCGCTGCGACCTTGCTAGGCTGTGGTGGTGGCAGTGACGCCTCCACCTCAACGGCGACTTCATCAACGACAGGTACCACCACCACAGGTACAACTACTGGCACAAGCACGGGAACAACAGGCAGCACGACTTCTTCCTGCAGCATCATACCTGAAGAGACAGCCGGGCCTTATCCTGGTGACGGCAGTAACAGCAATGGTGTCACTATTGCCAATGCGCTGGCGCTGTCAGGCATAGTACGTAGTGATATACGTTCCAGTATTGCCGGTGCCAGCGGTGTGGCGGCAGGTGTGCCCCTGACCATCAAATTGCAACTCGTGAATACCAAAACCAGTTGCGCTTCGCTGGCGGGCTATGCGATCTATCTGTGGCATTGTGACAGGGATGGCAATTATTCCATGTATTCATCAGGCATCACTGCTGAAAACTATCTGCGCGGCGTGCAGGAGACAGACAGTAATGGCAGTGTCAGTTTCACCACGATCTTCCCTGGTTGCTATTCAGGACGTATCCCGCATGTGCATTTCGAGGTTTATCCCAGCGTGGGCAAGATCAGCAGTGCCAATAACAAAGTCAAGACTTCGCAATTCACCTTCCCCATGGCCACGCTGAACGAAGCCTACCAGGCAACGGGTTACACCACCAGCGTGCGTAACCTGTCGCAGATCACGTATGCAACAGACAATGTCTTCAGTGATGGCACCAGCCTGCAAATGGTCAGCGTGACTGGCAATGCCACACAGGGTTATGTCGTGACCCTGACCGTGGGCATATCTGTATAAAACTTACAATACCGGGGACAGAAGCAACTTGTTTTGCTCCCGGTATTTGCATAGAATCGGGTTTTATTTCTACTCTTTTCAAGAAAGGAGGAAATATGGAAGTTCTAAAGTATGCCATCAGCGGCATACGCAACTTTGGTACCTTTGCCAGCTCTTGTCCTGAATCCATCGCGCAGCGATAAAAGGCGAGAGCACATATATCCCATCACCCTCCGGGCCAGTTCTCGGCTCATTATCGTTAGCGCTCCTGTTGACGTGGATGTTTGCATCCCAAAACAAAGACAAGAGCATGACTACCTTATTATCTGCACAAGCATTACAACTCGACACCAGCCACGGTGTTTTATTTCAAAACCTTAACCTCACCCTGCAAGTCGGTCAACGCATAGGCTTGATAGGCCACAACGGCAGTGGCAAATCGACCTTGCTCTCCCTGCTGGCAGGACAACGTAGCGCTAATAGCGGCAGCATACAAATGGCACGCCTGTGTCGCCTGCAATATGTAGAGCAACACCTGCCACCTGCTCTGCATGCGCTGAGCCTGTACGATGCGATGCTGGATGCGATCAATGACCAGCCAGAATTGCACTGGCGTGTCGATAGTCTCTTGCAAGAACTTGGCATAGACGCAGCGACTGCTGAAGTTGCAGTGCAATCCCTGTCCGGTGGACAGCATACCCGCCTGCTATTGGGTCGTGCCTTATTGCGCGACCCCAATCTCTTGCTGCTGGACGAACCCAGCAACCATCTCGACTTGCCATCGCTGTTATGGCTGGAAGAATTTTTGCTGAACTGGAAAGGCGCATTCGTACTGGTGTCACATGACCAGCGCCTGCTGAACCGTGTGACGCGACAAAGCTGGATCTTGCGTGACCGGCAAATCACCAGCTTTGACCAGCCCTGCTCTGACGCCCTGCACTCCCTGGCTTTGGCGGATGAAGCCGTACAGGCCAGACGTGATGCAGAGCAATCTGAAATTGACAGGCTGGCAGCCAGTAGCAAGCGTCTGGCCATCTGGGGCAGTGTGTATGACAATGAAAAACTGGCACGCAAAGCCAAGAGCATGCAAAAACGGGCAGACCGGCTGAAGGAAGAACAAACCACAGTCACCGAAGGCCAGCCCTGGACTTTGCAATTGCATGGCAAGGCATCGCCTGCCAATCACTTACTGCAACTTGATAGTCTGACAGTCAGGGCAGCGCCTGGTTTGCCAGCGCTGTTCAAACTGGAGCAATTCGGTATAAGGCCAGGTGACAAGATTGCCTTGCTGGGCGCGAATGGCACAGGCAAGTCTTCGCTGCTCAGGCAGTGCTGGCAAGCGATACAGGCAGGCCAAGAGTCAGTCCAAAAATCAGACCAGAAACCAGACCAAAAGTCAGGACAGGACAGCGAACACATCAGCTGGCATGCGACAGCGCAGATCGGTTATTACGACCAGTCTTTGCAACAACTGAACAGCGATGCCAGCCTGCCGGATGCGCTGTATCCCTTTGTCGCTGGCTCTGATACTGCCAGGACAGAACTGGCACGCAAGCAGGCACTGATCTCGGCAGGATTTCCTTATCACCGGCATCAACAAAAAGTGGCATCGCTGAGTGGTGGTGAACGGGCACGTCTGTTGTTTTTGGCACTCTCGCTGGCCAGCTACCATTTGCTGTTTCTCGATGAACCAACCAACCATCTGGACATGCAGGGCAAGCAGGAATTGACAGAAGCACTGGCAGGATTTGCCGGTGGCTTTTTGCTGGTATCGCATGACCGCGATTTGATAGAGCAAAGTTGCCAGGAATTCTGGGTAATACAGGATGGTCGCCTGGAAAGGTGGCTGGATGCAGAAAGTGCCTATGAATGCCTGCGGCAAAAACAGCCTGTCTCTGAAACGGGGCGGGCGATGTTGGCTGCACCTGAGATAGCGAATAACAAAGTGGGTGAGACAGTGCTCAGTGATACAGAGCTGGCTTTGCAAAGGCTATGTGAACTGGAAGAATTATTGCAGGCTGATCTGGCACGCAAACCCAGACACCAAAAGCCGCAACAACAGGCAAGCTGGCATCAGGAAATGGCAGATTTAAATCAGTTTCTTGGTCTGAATTAATTCGCCTGACCAGCAGTAAGTCATTCCCGGCGGAGCGCAACATCAGGCAAGCAAGATGTTGTGCTCCGCTTTTTTAACTATCGGGCAAGCCCTGGTCACACCACATGCATGCCTCGCGCTGACTATCGGTACGCATGCTGCATGCCGGGCATGCAACCAGGTTTTCTTTTTGTGTTGAAGCGTTGGAAAATACCCTGAAAAATATCCATACAGCCAGGACAGCAAATCCCACAAAGAAAACCAGATATGCCGCAGCAGAAGCAGATATCCAGTCCTGCTGTACCGCCATAACAATCAACAGCAACAACACTGCACTGACAACTGATATTCTGAACAAGAATTTCATCTTGCGTATCCCTTATATATTTCCTTATCCCTCATCCCTTAGTCCAGGTTCATGCGAGCGGAAAACGTATGAGCAATTGCGTCCCGGTTGCGGCAGAGGATTGCAATTCAATCTCGCCATTAAAAGCCACCACACGTTCGCGCATACCGGTGATGCCTATGCCAGCAGAGCTGTGGTGTATATCAAAACCCACGCCATTGTCGCTGACCTCTATCTGCAAACTCTTTTGCTCTTCCAGCATGGTCAGGGCCACTTCGACCTGCGTCGCGCCGGCATGCTTCATGACGTTGGACAAGGCTTCTTGTATGATGCGATAAACTGAAATTGCCAGCCCGCTATCGAGCCCTGAAAAATCCCCATCGCTATCAAAATGAAACTGGCAGCCTGGCACATTGCTGTTGTAATGCCTGAGCATGTCTTCGACCGCACCTTGCAAGCCCAGCATATCCAATACTTCAGGCCGCAGGCGGCGCACCAGGTTGCGGCCATTGGCATATAAATCCAGCGTCAGTTTGGTGATGGCTCTGGCGCGTTCCTGAATTTCTTCGCTGGCACCATCAGCGTCCATCTGCGCAGCAAGGTGCTGTATGCGTTGAGCTTCCAGCCTTGCGGCAATCAATGAGGCATTCAGTTCATCGTGTATTTCTATGGCGATGCTCTTGCGTTCATCTTCTACTATGCTGTGCACCTTTTGTATGAGCTTGCGTTTCTCTGCATTGGCCTTTAAGGCTTCATTGCGCGACTCCATCAAATCACGCGTTCTTTCCTGCACCTTGTTTTCCAGATCCTGCTTGGCCTGTTGCAGGCTGATGGACATGGCATTGATAGAAATCTGCAAGTCCCCTATCTCGCCCCCTGTTGTCACTTCCAGCGTATTCGAATAATCACCCTCACGTATTTCACGCAGAGTTTCTATGGATTTTTGCAAGGGCCGTGTCAGGCTCAATGCCAGATAGACTGCCAGCACCGCGCTGACAAACAAAGCCAGCCCGCTCATCGCCAGTTCAAACATGAAGCGCTGGCTATGTTTGGCCAGCATGCGCGTCGCCGACATCGTGACCCTGATATAGCCCAGTATGTCTGCGTCCTTGCTTTCAGTGCTGGCCGTCGTCAGCGGCAGGACGCCTGATTTTGAAGTCCGGGATTCTTTCAGCAAATTTACCCATACCAGTTGACGTCTGACCGGTACTTCTACCGAATGTTCCGTTTGCTGAACTTTTTCTGTAGAAATAATGTGCAAGATGTCCTTCTTGTTTGTATCAAGCACATCTATTCTGGCAATGCTGCGGTCTGACAACATGACATCCGTCATGGTGCTTTTCAGGCCGGGCAGGTTCTTGGTCAGCAGGTTGTATTCAACGCTCTCGGCCAGTGCTGTGGAGATCACATACGCACGCTCCAGCAATTCTGCCTTGCCCTCTTGCAGGCGCGACTGATAGGAATACCAGACTACCGAGCAAAACATGTAGATCACAGGCACGAAGATGATGAGGAACAGGCGCGAGCGCAAATCCCAGTTGCGCCAGAGCAGCGCGGCAAAATTCATTGCGGCACTGCCTTGATCAAGGCGGATACTAATGCGTGTAACTTTGTCTGCAACAGCATCACGGTGCAATCAATCCATGTTTGACCGCCAGCTTGGTGATGTAGGCAGGACGGTGTACACCCAGTTTTTCCTTGATGGCCTGGCTGACGTTGCTGATTGTTTTCAATGACAGGTCCAGCCGCTCGGCGATCTCGGCATTGGTCAGCCCTTCTGCCATGAGTTTGAAGATTTCAAGGTCACGCTCATTCAATAATGATTGCGGTGATTCATCACCACGCACCGACAGATTCGCCAGACGCTCTGCGATCTGCGGCAGGAAATACAATTCCCCCTGATGGGCGCGCTGCACAGCGGTTGCCAGATCAGCCGGGTCACAGTCCTTGGTCACAAAAGCCTTGGCACCGAGGCGATAAGCCTCCTTGATCAGCGCATCCTGATCAAACTGACTCAGGAAGATAATCTTTGCATCGGCAAATTGCGCAAGGATATCGCGCGCCGCATCCAGACCAGTCAGGTCAGCACCAAAGCGTATGTCCAGTATCACAACATCCGGCTTCAAGGCGGCATATTGCTCAAACGCTTCTTGCGGCGTCCTGGCCTGCCCCAGCACAGTAATCCCCAAGCTGCCCAGCGACATGGCAAAACCCGTCATCACGATGGGATGATCATCAGCCAGCAATACCCGTATGCCATTTTGCATAATTACAACACCTTATAAATTAGCAGAGTTATTTACTCATCAAACGCAATAGTAATGCTTTTTACTAGCAATTGCATTAGCAGCAGCGCATAAAGCATGGGCCATAGTGATAAAGACGATTGTTGAAAGGTTTTTTCAATTTGGCTGCAGCGGTAACCAGAGTAGCAAGCAGAGATGAAGCGGATAAATTTTTCCGTTCAAGCGATATTGAAATGATTAAATTAATCATAAATACATTGTCTGAGAATGTGTAAATCACAAAATAAATAAAATAAATGCTTTTCAATTGACATTTTTATTGCTATCTTAAAGCACATGGATTGCACATTAATGCCATTTTCAACTACTTCCACAGTTGAAAAATCGCAAAAACAGTTGCATCTCCAAGCCAGCCCCGGCATGTGCTTGCGCCACGCCGGGCCAGATCCCAAACCTGGAGAACAAAATGGAATTTACACAAAACCAGCAACATCCCTTTAAGCGCATGCCACGTTTGGGTGTCGTCGCCGTGCTGCATGTGGCCTTGTTAGCTGCTTTGCTTAACAGCATGAAGGTCAAGATCAGCCCACCAGTTTTTTTTGAACCCAAGTCTATTCACGAACCTGAAAAAATCAAACCTGTAGAACCCGATTATTTTCCGCCTCCACGAGACACTTTACCGCCTCCCATCAATCCACCGGTCCTTCCTCCGACAGATGTAATCGGCGATCCGCCGCCCATTACCCCTCCTGTAGACCGTGGTGGCAAAACAGATGAAGGCAATACAGGAAAAGTCATTGAAGGCACAGGCGTGTCGGGTAGCGGTACCGGGACAGGCACTCAAGTAGTAAAGAACCCGGTCCATGTTGCAGCCGTCGTCGATATGAGCCGTTGTGAAAAGCCCGCCTATCCAGCAAGGTCGATACGTATTGGAGAGACCGGGACAGTGACACTAGCCATGCTGATAGGTACAGATGGGCGTGTGCTTGAAACCAAAACAGAGGGTAGCAGTGGCTCACGCGATCTTGACAAAGCAGCCAGCCAGGCTCTGTCACTGTGTCGCTTCACACCCGGCACCATCGATGGCGTGGCACAGCAAAGCTGGACCAAGGTGCAATATGTCTGGAAGATAGATTAATCAGGAAGGGAAACAACAAGGCATGCCTTCCCCGATGTCTTTCCCACTTTGCCGCTTCCCGTTTTTCTGCCTGCCTGTCGTGCGGTACCTGCGACAGGTAAGGCAGTTTTTTTAAATAGAACTTACGCAAAACCGCGCCAAGCTTGCAGCCGACTGTACTTCCCAATTCGTCATACCCACGCAGGCGGGTATCCATGCCTGATCGGCCCCATCGGGTCTACGGTTGATCAACGATGGATTCCCGCTAAAAGCATGCGGGAATGACGGTTTGGGGTACTCTGTATTTATTGTGTTCATTGTGCTCATTGTGATCTGTGCATGGCCGAAACAAAAATCGTCCAGGCCAATTTTGCGTAAGTCCTATTAAATATGAACTGACACCTTACGAATGACGAACAAGCCATGCACCGCAAATACAGCCACTCCAGCTATCTTCGCGTCCTCTGCTTTTTTGTCAGCATGATGCTGGCTTCTTACGCAACGGCTACTTTGCCTCCCGCGATCAATAGCGATAAGGACTTACCTGTACTCATGGTCAATATTCAGGATCATGCGGCCAACTCAACTGCGGCAAGTGCCCCTGCGTTTACGCCCTATCACGGCGCAATCGAACGCTCACCCTATCTGGGCTGGATTATCCTGATATGCGCCTGGCTGCTGCCAGCAGGCATGCTGGTCGTAACGCTTGCCACCGTGTTTGACTTTCGCAAACGCAGACGGGACGATGAATTATTTACTGCGGCTACGGCAGCACATTAAGTGAAGTCTGCATCTGCATTGACATGTCTTGGTCATACTGGCACTTTAGAATAAGGCCATCTAAAGTCTCCGTAAGGAAAAGCCATGTCCAAGGATCGCAAGCCAAACAAGAGTGAACTGGAACGCCGCCAGTTCCTGTGCAATGCCAGCGCCAGCGCCAGCGCTGCTGCCATCATCGCAGCAACCGGCCTGCCAAAACTAGTACGCGCACAAACTGCGCCGGCACTCATCACGTCAGACAAGCTGCGTCCGCAATTGCCCTGTGGCGTCATGAGCGGCGACATCACACGCGACAAAGCCATCATCTGGAGCCGCACCGACAGGCCCGCGCGCATGCTGCTGGAATACGCGAATAACGAAGCATTCAAAAATGCTTCCAGCCTCAATGGCCCAGTGGCATTGCCCAGCACAGATTACACAGCACGCATAGACTTGAGTGGCTTGCCCGCAGGCCAGCGCACTTATTACCGCGTGCGTTTCCAGGACCTGCAAAACCCGTCTGCTATCAGCGAAGCATTACAGGGCAGTTTGCTGCTGCCAGGCGGCAAAGAGCGCGACATCACTTTTGCATTTTCTGGTGATGAAGCGGGCCAGGGCTGGGGCATTAACGAAGCTTTTGGCGGTTACCGTATTTATGAAAGCATGCGCCGCTTCAAGCCTGATTTTTTCATTCACTCAGGTGACCAGATTTATGCAGACGGACCTATACAGGCGCAAGTCAAACTGGATGATGGCAGCCTCTGGAATAACATCACCACACCCGCCAAATCCAAAGTCGCAGAAACCCTGGACGATTATCGCGGCAATTTTGCCTATAACTTCCTGGACGCAAACAAGCGCCGCTTTGCTGCAGAGGTACCCTTCCTGGTGCAATGGGATGATCATGAAGTACGCAATAACTGGTACCCAGGCCAGCAGATCGGCGAAGCAGAAAAACGTTACCAGCAGCGTGATCTGAATACCCTGGCAACCAATGCACGCAGGGCCATGTTTGAATACAATCCTTACCGCATAGACCAGCACGATCCTGACCGCATCTATCGCATGTTCGGTTATGGCCCCTTGCTGGAAGTGTTCATGCTCGATGAGCGTAGCTACCGTGGCAAGAATTCACCGAATCTGCAAACGACACTGAATGATGACGCCGCCTTCCTCGGCAAGCCGCAACTGCAATGGCTGAAGCAGGCATTGCTGCGTTCACGCGCTACCTGGAAAGTCATCGCCAGCGACATGCCCATCTCCATTGTCGTACCAGACCTGAACCCTGATGTACCCAAAGGCACTTATGAAGCCTGGGCCAATGGCGACAACGGCAAACCACTGGGACGTGAACTCGAAATTGCCGAGGTACTCAAATTCATCAAGCAGCACAATATCAAGAACGTGGTCTGGGTCACTGCCGATGTCCACTATGCAGCGGCGACTTATTACACGCCGGAGAAAGCCAAATTTACCGACTTCAAACCCTTCTGGGAATTTGTCGGCGGCCCCTTGAATGCGGGTACCTTTGGCCCGAATGAAGTCGATCAAACCTTTGGACCCGACGTGAAATACGTCAGCGTGCCACAGGGAATGAAACAAAACCGCTCACCGGCAGAATTGCTGCAATTCTTTGGTATTGCGAAAATTGATGCCAAGACCAAGGCAATGACCGTGTCCATCCACGACATCGATGGCAAGAGCCTGTATAAAGTCGATATCAATCCAGAAGCCTGACAGGCTTTCAGTTACCGATGTATTTCAAAAAGCAAAAAGCCTGGTGAACACCAGGCTTTTTTACTATTGAACTGCCACAAGATTATTTATACACAGTGACCGGCTCAGTATTTTGCACAGGCACAACAGGTTGACCATTTTGCACACGGCCATACTGGCCACGGTTGGCACCGCGAGGTGCGCCGAACTGTACCAGCAATTCATCATAGGCGGCGTCAGCCAGGCTGCGGGAAGTCTCTTGCATGACCTTACCACGGCTGAAGACTACACGGTCACCAGCACGGCTGATGATCTTGGTATCGACACCAGAACCGCTGGCGCTGAAAGCTGCCTTGACTTCATAAGTCTTGGTATTGATGAGGCTAAAGTCAGCAACCAGGTCCAGCGACAGGCTGGCTGTCATGGAATTACCGTATTGCAGCTGGTTACTCTCCTGGCGGAACTGGATATTGCTGACAGTACCAAACAAGACATAATCAGCGCCCGGGTACATGCCCTGCTTGATACGGCCTATGATGTCATAGATTTTTTCCATGGGCTTGCCAACATAAGGGCGAGCCTGAACCAGAGAAACACCACCACCCTTGATCAGGGCACCTTTGAGGTCAGCAGTGTAAGTCTTCAATTCACCACGATCGATGTAGGTATAGAAACCTTCGGCTTCGTAGTAATTGCTTTCGCTCTTGGCGTTTACATTGCCACGCTGGGAATAGCTGTGATCGGTTTCACGTTCACTATAGCTACCCTTGACACTGCTCTTGCTGGAAGCAGAAACCACACGGAAATATTCACTGACTTTTTCTTCATAGGTCAGGTCAGTCACCGCAATTTTTGGGATGGTCATTCTTTGTTCAGCGGCAACGGCAGAAAATGCCGCTACAGAGCAGAACAGGCCTGCCATCAGTTTTTTCAGATTCAACATCGTATTGCCTCTTTGAATGAATAGCGCTTCAGAATTGCGCTTCAGAGTAAAGCCTGAGATTAGCGCTTGGAAGTTTTACGAATTTCTTTTTCGTCTTGCCATTCGATGGAGCCTTCTTCAACGTCATACAATTTCAAAGTCATTTTGTAGAACACGTCTTTGGTATTGGCATTTTGCTTGACGATGGAAACAATCTCGCCTTCCAGGGAGTATTTGGCAGCAGCCATATTGCCGATTTTTGCCTTGCCCTGAGCTTTGTACAAACCGCTTTGATTTTGACGTTGCAACTCATCGACGCCTTGCTGCATTTCATCAGCGCTACGGGTGAACTTCACCTTGCGGCTTTTCACGAGTGCAGTCTGAATACTGTTCATAATGGATTTGGTATCGATGTATTCGCTGGTCTTGTTGCGTACGCCAGCCAAAGTCATGGTCGGGCGATTTGCCAGTACCGGGTCTTCGAGCAGGGAACCGACCATTTTTTCTGCA
The DNA here is from genome assembly GCF_049340245.1 of Undibacterium sp. TC4M20W. Lineage (NCBI taxonomy): Bacteria > Pseudomonadati > Pseudomonadota > Betaproteobacteria > Burkholderiales > Oxalobacteraceae > Undibacterium > Undibacterium sp. TC4M20W. Next base: position 4,736 of record NZ_JBMPPI010000048.1, on the reverse strand, counting down.
ATCATTTGCAGATCAGTAGAACCAAACTCATTGGTGACAGTTTCTACCGCCTTGTTGTCGCCATAACTAACCTGGCGTGCCAGGCTGACAGTAGGCTGGGACAACCTGGTCTGACAGGCAGTCAGTGAGAGGCCAAGCAAGACGACGAGCGCGCAGCTTTTGGACAGTGAGGAAATGCGTTTCATATGTACTCCGTAAAGATAATCTTGTTACTGTTCACTATTTCACTATAGGTGATTAGCGTGGTTCTGCGCTGAGCTCTATCCTGAAATCCGTTGCTTGCGGACCATAAGCCGTGCCTTTGACGAACTGGCTTTGCTGGCCCAGTATCATCAATGGTTTCCAGACTTCGCCGTCACCTACCTGCATGCCTGCTGCATCAGTCCACCGGAAACGGTAATACACGCGGACATCGCGGTTGGTCAGGTTGACCATCTCAGCCTGCACGACCATGACATCATTCTTGCGTTGTGAACGCAGGTCAGTCACCTGCACACCTTCGAGCGTGCCACGCACCATCAGTTTGGCAGCAATACCGGGCGAAGATGCGTTCGGGATATCCTGGGCCATGACAGGGGTGACGAAGCAGGCAGCCAGCAAAGCCGTGCATGCAGCAAATTGTTTGGAAATCAGTTTCATATATCCTCTTCTATCCTCTATATCAGTTGGATTTGGTGCTGGTAGTGCTGGTCGTACTTGTCACTGTGGTGGATTTCGCTACCGGTTTTTTGACTGCCGGTTTTGCCTTGCCTGAAGGCTTGGCGTCGACTGCCTTGGCTTCCGGCTCTTCCTGCAATTGTGCTACAGGTGTCACGCTACCAAATTTTGCCAGGTCGCCGAGGTAAGTTTTGTCCTGGTAAACACGCACAGGAACTACCATATAGCGGCCATCAACCGTGATCTTGCTCGACTCTCCGCGATTACCAAAATTCAGATCATAATCGCCTGGAGGCAAAAATGCACGAGCGACAAACACGCGGTCTGGCAAACTGCGCCACATACGGTCATCTGCCGGGCTCTCAGTTACGGCAACCGCCAGATTGGCGGCCAGTCCAGCGAGTGCACCAAAGTTTTTATTTACCTGGTCCTGTACCAGGCCCTTGGTAATGGCACGCACTGCAGCACGGGTATAAATACCTGGCAATTCATCTTTCAATGCCTTACGTGCCATTACGTTGAAGTCAGTGACCAGCGCGGTAGGCAGCATTTGATTACCAACACGGATACTGTTGATGACAGGTGCATTCGGGTCAGGGTAAATCACCGGGAAAGCAAACGAGATAGTCACCAGACCACGGCCAGTTGGCACAGGGAAGGCGATTTTCTTGGATTGGCGCGCAGGTGAATTACCAGCCTCGATAATGAACAGCACATCGGTCACGCCTTTTTTGCGGCGGAAGCTGGTACGTTGGTCCAGACCTTTCAGGCCATCTTCGAGCACCGGCAGGTCGGGGCGCAATTCAATTGCCTTGCGATAGCCAGGTGCAGCCAGGCCAGGCTCATTCAGGGCTTCATAAACAAAACCTGCCAGGTAGTGGCTTAGAGCATTCTGATAACCGTTTTTCAGCTTCAGCACCTCAGGGTCGTTCAGGGTTTCTACCGGGTAGCCATTGAGCTCCTTGCCGGTGGAACTGACGCCCTTGTCCTTGGCTTCTTTTTCTGCTTCGGCTGTTTCCTTGGAACGGAATTCAGCAATCACGGCTTCGCGCTCATGCGTACGTTTGATATCAACGCGGGCAGTATCAAGGTCACCCAGGTTCAGCCTGTCCATCGCCATGCGTGTGGTCAGCATGACTTTTTCATAGTCCTGGCCTTCATAGTCGCGGCTGGCATCACCCATGATGGTGGCACCGATCTGGCCCATGAGTTTTTGTGGCGATGATTTGGCAGTTTCTTCCCAGATTTTTACCTTGGCGTCAGCCACGTCAAAAGCGTCCAGGCTGTCTTTATAGCGCTTGCCTACGCGCATCAATTCGCCTTTTTCCAGATTCAACAGCAAGTCAGTTTTGTTATTGCCTTGCGTTTGCGCTTCTACCTGTCTGATTGCTTCATCAATCTGGCCAGATCTTGCAACGGAGAGTGAGGCAGCAACTTTGCTGTCATGTGTAGGCGTAGTCACGCAGCCCGTCAGCACAAGTGCTGCAACAACAGGTGTCAGGGTAAAGGCTTTTAGGCGCATAGTTATCATTATAAAGAGCTAGTGTAGGGTGAAATGCAAAACGCACGCATGGAAATATCCACACGTACGCATAGACGATAAGTATAGTAAGGCTTTGCATTTTTGTCATAGCTTTAACTGCTACGAAACCGAAGTTCTTGTAACTAGTTGTAATGAAATAGAGGAAATAGAATACTGTTTCGATATGAATTGCTGTGCATTAACGGTAATTCATCTCACTGCTTATTTTCCTGCTTGTTCCCACTTATTCACTATTTACTCATTACTTTCTCATGACCTACTTATTACCTACTTACCAACTACTTATTTTCCACCTTATGCTCCAACAACCAAAGGTCTATCTGATGCATGAAATCAGGCAAATAGTTTCTGTCCTTTGTGCTGAGGCCGTGGCCAGCGTCGGGAAAACGCCGTATATCAATGGCTTTTCCTGCAGCTTGAAACTGCTGCCCTAAATGGGCAATTGCATCTTCAGGAATAACCGGATCAGCATCTCCGACGGCCAGCAGTACCGGCATGTTCAAAGCCAGCAAATTGGCCGTTTGTGGAATGGCAGCTATCTCTGACCAGTAACGCCAACTACGGCCATGCATGCGCGCTGTATCTTGATCTGCCGGCGTAGCACTCAAGCCTGCCTGTAATTGCTGCCAGGCCGGCAGCATCGCGGGATTTTGCTTCGCCAGCGCGGCATACACATCTAGTGCATTCATCCCAGCATGCGACAGTAAAACCAGGTGCGTTGCAGGTAAATGCTGCGCCAGTATGGGGGCCAGTTCTGCCCCTTCGGAAATACCCATGATGACCAGGCGTTGCGGCATATTTCCTTGCGCTTGCAGGCCCGCCATTTGCGCGCGTATAAATTCCAGTTGATCAGCCTGCCAGCGTGAAGGATGATCAGCACGCTTGTAGGCTTCGCCGCAAGCAGTACCATTAGAGCCCGGCAAGATGTGGCGCTTGTGCATGATGAAAACCCGCGTGCGGCCAGATTCCCCTTCCAGCCCAGAAAAATACTGCGGCAAAAACGGCCCCATGCTGACACAATCTGAACCAGAAATCACAAAGACCACATTCGCCAGTGGCTGCTCTTCATCTCTTTGCTGCCAGGGCTTTCTATCCATGTCAAAATAAATCGCGTGGCCGCCATCGCTGAATTTAAATTGATGCAGATTTACTGCCACCCGCTCACGCTGCAAGTCTGCCACGCTGCAGGCAGACAACAGACCGCAGAGCGCGATGACAGTCAATGTCATGAAATGTTCTAACGTATAAACTGCGCGCCAGTAGCCTGCAAAAAATTTCAGCATGACATAGGATTTATAGATGCCAATTCGAAAGCATTATTTTGAAAATGCCTTGCGCGATCCATCTTCATAGACCTGATCATCGGCGAGCAGTTTTCCGTTTTCATCCCAGCTACGCTCGCGCTGTATGCGGCCACGTTCATCGTAATGAGATTCGCGCACCAGCGCGCCGTTTTGTGCGAAGCTCTGGTGCACGCCAATCGGGCGTTCGCGGTAGCGGCCTTCATAGACATAGCGCTCAAGACTGGACATCTTGCCGTTATCAAAATAATTGCGTACTTCCTTGACGTCGTCCTTGCCTTCAACAGAGAATTTCTCGCTACGCTTGGGTTGTCCATTCAGGTAAAAACTGGCATCGGATATCAAACGATTCTGGCGACGGCCCTCTTTTTCAACGAAGGCATACAACTGCTCGCGCACTTTCGGACCAGTCTCGTGATATTCAACTTCACGCTCAATCGCAGCAGGTTTTTCTGTAACGTTCCACGCAGTTTCTTTAAACAATACACCAGTGTCAAAATATTGTTTGCGTGTCTTTTGTTTTGTACCAACTTCGTCTACTGTTTCAGGCTTGCCGTTGTCATAGTAATGCGTGGCTTGCTGAATCTCACCTGCAAGAAAGGTGAACTGGCTGCGCAAGCGCCCGCCTTCTGCAAACAATTGTACCTTGGACGGTTTGCCATTGAAACCGCACAGGGCTGCATCATTCGCATGGGGTGCCAGCAAAGCTTTGTCACCACATTCAATTGCACTTAATTGTTTGTCCTGCGTATATTTGATGGTGGCTTTTTCCTTCGGATTTTCACCAATAAAAGAGATCCGCTTAGCTGCGCCATTGGGATACCATTCGCGCACCAGGCCGCGGGTACTGCCATTGACATTGTTTTCTTCACGCAGCACTTGTCCATTCGGCGCAAATTCACGCGCACGACCATCGGTATTGCCACGCTCATTGACGCTGTGTTCCTTGAACAAAACACCGTCCTTGTAATAACGCACCAGCCCCATGAAAACACCTGCGCGCAATTCCTGCTCGCGTACCAGCTTGCCAGTATTCCTGTCCACACATTTCATGATGCCGGTTTTACCCGCAGTTGTATTACCGTTGGCAGGATTGACCTGCTCTTTGTTTAAGGAACATCTGATTAAGTTCTAATTTCCATCAATTACAAAATCATGTTCCAGTCAAAGCATAAAACGTGCTGCTGAACATGATTTTCATCAAGAATTGGGGAGTTGTATCCCCAACTTCTTCA
>NZ_JBMPPI010000047.1:0-35995 GCF_049340245.1 Undibacterium sp. TC4M20W | reverse complement strand
TGTTTGGATTTACCAAGGTCAGATATCGTGGGATGCAGAAGAACGCGCACCGCTTGTTCGTTACTTGTGCGCTGGCGAACTTGTTCATGGTTCGCAGGCGCTTGATGCGCATGCAAGGGGCATAGTGCGCCCAATGGGCGAGAAATCGCCCAGGAACTGATGCAGATGGGGGAGATGTTCCCCAATTTATGAAGATCATCATGTTCCTGCAACGCATTTCATGCTTTTGCCTGAACATGATTTTGAAATTGAAGAAAATTAGAACTTAATCAGACATTCCTTAGTTTTAAAATGCGCATTCAAAACTTAGCAGAAAAGTTCTAATCAGGCAATTGTGATGATCTTTGATCATGCATTCACGTATTTGTTCTGTCTTTAATCCAGAAAATTGCCCATGTGCAAGTAATGCTTGTTTATTTCAGTCGAGGGTACTGTTTTCTCACTTTTTCTGACTTTAAGAAGTGATTTTAATTTGCGCAAAAACTGCTTTAAATAATAAGATGCCGAAAAGTAAATCCTTTTTGCTTGTATGCGGGCTTGGTTTTCACCAGGGATTGCTCTGGACAGGTCTGATACATAATCGAAGTAACTCTTACCATGAAGATGATAGGTATATGAAATTGAATTCCCGGATAATTTTATTATTCTTGGCACAATGTAGTACTTTCTTTTCAGCTCATGTTTCTGCGATGAGCATGGTGCGTTCGTATGAAACCCTGATCTTGTTTGGTGGTGTTGAACCAGATGATGCTGAGCGCTTTCGCAAACATCTTGAAAAAGGTGTGGTCAAACAAGTTGTTTTGAGTGAGAGCCCTGGTGGCGATTTGAAGGCGGGTTATGCCATCGCTGAACTTATCGCTGCCAATAAAATCAATACGGCAGTTCAGGGAAATTGTTTTTCTTCATGTGCCATCATTTTCATGGCCGGTGTGAAAAGACAAATGCTGGCAGGCAAGGCTCTCTCTCGCACGCGCCTTGGTTTCCACGGTCCGCATAAAAAACAGACACATGAGGTCGCTGTGGCGGCGATTCCCCACTTGCGTGAATGGTTGCTGGCTGCAACGCAAGGTAAATTCCCCGAAGAGATACTGAATCGCGCGATGTATATAGATCGTGCTGGCGACATGATGCTGTTTTATTACCCTGGCCAAAGCCGTTTTGGCGACATCCGTTTTTGCACTGAGGGTTCCATTCGTTGTGAAGGTGTTGAAGGCTACGACATTGTCAGTGTAGGCATTCTGACGACGGCTGAATTGCTGGATTCTGACAGCCTTGCCCCCGCGGCTTCAGGCAATAAGGCAAGTCAATAAGTTGTAGTCTCATAAAAAAGCTTTTCTCTCTAATGCTGACCTGCTCCTAAATCTGCTTATAAATAAGGTGCGCTGATGAACCATGATTTGAATTTCGAAGACGAAAAGTGCATCGATTTAAGCAAGAGCAAATTACGTCTGTTGTTTGCCGGCTCCATCCTGTTTGTCGCAATGGGCATCTGGATGGTGCAATTGGATGCTGCTGATATTGAAACACATAGCCGTTATAACAATCCTGTCATGATGCATGGCATAGGTGTGGTGGCTATCCTGCTTTTTGGGCTTTGTGCCGTGTTTGGTGCCAGAAAATTGCTGGATAACAGACCGGGTCTGATATTGAATTCAGCTGGCTTACTTGATAACAGCAGTGCCGTTGCCGCGGGCTTTGTACCCTGGTCTGAAGTTGTTGGATTCAGTATTTTTGAAATGCAAAACCAGAAAACCCTGGTCATCAGGGTGCGCGAGCCCGAGCGCTATATCATGGCTGGTGGCATGTTCAAGCGCATGCTGAACCGCATGAATTACAAGCTCTGCGGTAGCGCGGTCGTCATTTCAGCCAACTCCCTGAAGTTGAGTTTTGACGAATTGCTGGAGATCAGCCATACCTACTTTCATAGGTATGGTGATAAATGATCAAGCTGTGCGTTGCAGCCCTACATAGCACAGGGCAGGTAAGGTAGAGTGAGTAAGGAACATCAACGCACTAATCAACGCACTACCGCGATGATCGGCCCCAAATCTACCGTCCCATCATTCCTGTTGAGTTCCACTGAATAAATGCCAGAGATACTGCCATCCAGATACAGGGCATCTGGGCAGTGCAGCGTATCGCGAAAAAATATCGCCATCTCATAAAAATTGACAGGCTGTGCGCTGATCACAAATATTGCTTTACTGCCGATGACGCCAACACCGTTACGCTTCAGGCGTGAATTTGAATCAGGTTTGAATGCGGGATGTATTATGCCGTTTCTCAGCAGTAGCGGGCCAGACTGGGTCGCCAGTAAAACATCCTTGGCCAGTGCCGGGTATTCCGAGGATTCAACAACCTGCGGACCTGATTTTTTGAGCAGGAAAACGCCATTCGGTTTCAGGAAAAAATTTCCCCAGTTACTGCTCAAGTTCAATGCAGAGACCTGTTCTCCATTCTGTACAAACAGACCTACAGGTGAATAGTCTGCATGGTACATGCCAGCGTTCATCGCGAACAGCAGTTGCTTGTTGCGTGCTGTCAGTGAATTCTTGAGTTGCTCAAAGCGCCTGTATCCCTTGCCAGCTTCATCGCGCAAGAATAACTGCAACTCCTCATGTTCCGTATCTACAGTGATGACGGTGAAGCGTGGGTCAGCGGCCCAACACGTCAGACTGAGTAGCAAGCACGCCAACAGCAATAAGATTTTTTTCATGCAGGATAAATTCGTGAGTTTTTTGCGACTTTGATTTTACACTGCCTAATATGCCTCCTATGCTTCTCACCTGGAAACAAATTTCATGAAGATCTACTTGTATCGTTTTTCTATGGCAGCGCTGGTGCCATCCTTATCCATCTCCTTCAAGATCTGGTTCCATTTTTCAATTTTCGCTTGTGACATCGTGGTATTGCAAGCCAGGTACATCTCGGTCTGATTAAAGGTGAACAACTGGACTACCATCTTGGTCAGGCCTTGTTGCTTGAGTATTTCCCAGCCCAGCAATTCGCCGCTGGCCCAGAAGTCAAAGCGTCCTGCCAGCATCTTGCGCGGGTTGTCAGCATCCGTGCTGGCCAGTTCGGTATTGAAACCCTTGAGTGAAAAATACTCTGCAATGGCATCATTGCGGTAAGAACCTATGGTGTATATGCGCAAGTCTTCCAGGGTTTTGGGGTGTCGGGTATCGTCGGCCCTGGCGAAGATGACCCAATTGTTTTTGACCAGCGGCCCCACCCATTTGTAGAGCTGCTCGCGGCCTGGCGTGCGCGAGGTGGAAAAGACACAAGTGTCAGGATTGTTTTGCGCCATTTGTATCGATCTTGCCCAGGGGTAAGCCGTGATACTGTATTTCTCCCCGGCACGGCGCATGAGTTCCTGCACCTTTTCTGTGGATAAGCCAGTGACTTCACCTGTCTTGGGATTGACGATATTGAAAGGGGAATAGTCTTCGGTGACCAGTATCTCTGACCAGCAAGACAATGGCAGGGAAATGCCCAGTATGAATACACAAAAACGCAGGATAGCCATGTTGCCCCCTACAATGTCTGCCCATCGGCAGACTCGATATTGGCCTGTGGGATATCTTTGATAAATAAGCAGCCTCAGAGGCAGAGGTGACCTGGCCTGATCACCCGCTTGTCTTGCATCAACAGGAGATGTTGTTCATATTTTTATCAGGATAGAACATTTGCATTACTTTACGATGTTTTTCTATCCGCTTACATGATGCATAACGCGCTTGCCATTTCTATATGCATGCAAAGTGAGCGTAGGTTGCTGGATGTCGTCGCTGTCGTCAGATGGGGCCTGACTCTTGAGGTGCATGTTGACCAGGCGTTGTATAGGGGTGACTACCATTCTGATGGGACAGCATCGTCATTTTCTGTGATTAACTCAAACTTGATTGACTGGGCACTGGTAACGATATTCATGAAATTCAAATCTTCAATCCCTATTCCCAGCGAAGAAGCGCAGCAGGCATCTGCCTGGCGGCGCTTCATTTGTCAGCCTCAACGTGACATCTGGCCCACGCTGGCACGGGGTGTGCACCGGGTTTCTCTCTGCTCAATATTGAGCAGGGTTTGCTGAAACTGACTTTTCCAGACGTCAACCTGGACATGGGTTCTGCACGGGATTTCACTACTGGCGGACCTGATATTGCCGGGTTCTGTCCGCGCCTTGTGCAGTGCTTCTTGCAACTGCCCTGCAATTTTGTTTGCTTCTTCCTGTTCACCCTTTGCACGCAGCGCTTCTATCAGCATCAGCATCAACTCTGATTGCTGAAAATCTATCGGCTGGGCACGCCGCATGAACAGATCTGTCAGCCAGTTGCCAGTACCAGGCACCGGTGATTGCGCGAGAGCCAGGGCTTCCAGCCTGGCCTGGTTATAGTCTTTCTGGTGCATGGCGATGCTCCATTTGATCTCGTGGATGTCGCGTCCGACGATATCCATCCCTGTTTGCTGCTTTGGATGGTATGCCAGAGACTTGAGCATGTCCTGAGCAGGAGCAAGTTTCTTGAGATTCAGCAATAGCCAAACCTGATCACTCTTTAACATGCGGCAGAGAATATTTTCCGTATCTTTACTTGCGCAAGAAAAATCTTCATCTGCGGCGTGCAATTGATTTTCTGCATCTACAGTCCGGCCTATTTTATAGTAGGCGCGCGCCAGCATCTGCCGGGCTTGCAGTAACTCTGTGTCATCTTCTTTTTTGTCTTTTGCAAGCAGGTTGACGACTTCTTCTTTCAAGCTCAATTGTGCGGGATTTTCCGTATCGATATCGCGTGCCTGCAAAACTTCTGCCAGCAAACGTGCGTCACGTCTTTCACCTTGCTCACGCAATCTTGCACGCAGGATGGCTTCTGCTTCCTGCAGATAGTTGGCGATGTCTGTATCGTTTTTCTTTGCGTTTTCAGTGTCATCCAGCTCTGACCATTCACGTATTGCGTTTGCCATTGCCAGGGCCGCATCGGCATGCAGATAGGTTGGCTGCAACGAGTTATTATTTTCAGCGTAATACACTTTGGCGATACGCAAAGCATCTTCAGGGTCAGCTTCCCTGGCCTCATCCAGTACAGACCTGAGTATGTCTGCTCTTTCACTACCTTGCGCGGCAGAGATTTTCTCGGATCTTGCCTCTCTTTGCTTCATCCTTTCTTCTTGCCAGGAACGTTCGCTATCCCCGTTTGCATGCTCGCTGATTGCCACGGGCTTGCTGGCATCGTCTGAGGCCAGCAATGCAGACATGCCCTGATACGTCATGCTCGTCATGACGGATGGTGCAGTGTAGAACATGGCAAACAAGGCGGCCAGCGGTAGAATAATGCAGGCCAGATACAAAGCCATACCTGCACTACTTTCTTTCCAGCCGGGCAGGCCACCAAGGTAGCGCGACAATATGGTTTGACCCACAGTCAGTTTACTGGTGTAACTCCATTTGCTGAATTTTTCTTGACTCAGAAAATCAAATAAATCAGCAGCTGCCTGAGAAAAGTTTTTTTCCTTGCCTGGGGTACTGATATTTTGCCTGGATAAAAGTGCAGCCGCGCTGGCGAATTTGTATTGAAACTGCGCGCCGATGAGCGCAAACATGCCTATGCCAGCCAATACCTTATCGCCGCTGTATAAGCCATATCCCAGCATGGCAAGGCCACTGCATAAGGCAAATAAAAACCGCAACCAGGGCAAACGGGCCATGAGCAAAAGCTCTATCACCCGACCGCCATCAAGTGGCAATAAAGGCAGGAGATTAAATCCATTCACCATGAAAGATGCCATCGTCGCCATCGACAGAAGTGGTCCCCATGCCGTATTGAGTATGCCTGGTTCCCTGAATATCAAGGCCATGCCGGCCAGCGACAATAGCAGGCCAGGCAGGGGGCCTGCCAGATAGACCAGCAAGTGTGTCAGAGGGCGTGCCTCGTGTTTTTCGCCACTGGTGATGCCTCCCATGCCTGGTACAAAAAATACTTGTACATCGCGAAATCCTGCCATTTTCATTGCCAGCCAGTGCCCGCTTTCATGCAAGGCAATGACAGCGCCAATGACAATGGCACCGGCAATGCCCCACCACCAGGTACCCAATGCGAGAAATAACAAAGCAGACAATGCAAAGCTTGAATATTGATACCAGCGTGGTGCCCGCATGGAGCGCAAGGTGCATAGTGAGCGTATGAAAGCATGGCGGTCGCGCAAGCGAAGTGCGGTGTTCAAACGCTCTCCGTCAATATTCGCCAAAGTACTGGCTGCGTCTGATCTTGACAGAGATTTCATGGATTTATGTGTACTCTCTCTGCGCAATTGCCACGCCAGTTTCAGGGCGGGCCATAGGCGGAAACCATAAATATTTTCTTCGCCGCGCTGGTCGCGTTGATATATTTTCCCCTCTCTTTCCAGTCTTACCAGCCAGCGTTCGGCCAGGTTCTGGGAGATTCCCGGGGCATCGGCAGGGTCACTGCGTTGTACGGTAATCAGCTCGCGCACATGTAAATGCGTCGCCAGTTGTCCGGCCAGATTGCCACTCTTGTCGCTGATGGCGCTGACTCTTGAAGGGTAAGGTATTCTGGTTTGCAAAGAACCATTGATTGTCAGCAGGGTTTTTCCATCGACATAGGTATTCCATAGAAAAACTGTGTAGAGACTTGAATCAAGCATCGACTCGTTTGGATAAACCTCAGCCAGCACATCTTGCGCCAGATGGTGATAGACATCGCAATAACTGGCTGGAATATCTTCGGACGCGATTATTGAACGTTCACGCCAACTGTGCATATAACGGAACCCGGCTTTCTCCATTTCAGCACGGGCTGCTTCAAGTATAGGTAAAAGTCCGCCGCTGGCTGTACGCAGGCAGGGCGTTTTGCGTGGTGTCCATAATGGTAATTTTAGTAAGCGGTTGGCGCTTACCAGCAGGGTTGCGGCCTGCAAAAGCAAAATAACGACAATCAGTGTTATGCCCACACTCAACAACAGGTCCATCCCAATTTCCACCCAATTCTCCACGCGCAAAGTATCAGCAGCATTGTCAGCTAAATAGTGTGAAATTGCGAGTGCATGAATAGAATTAGGGTGCAATTCAATCGAATACATGACTGAAATTGCATGAAACCTGCGCCTTACTGCGTTACTTTTTTCATTTCGATAATAATTATGAAATCAGTTCCTGCAAATGCAGGGATCGCATGTCCTGCATGTCCTTATACAATTTGCATTGAGCCAGCGTTGTTATTACCTGGACATATGATCGCGCCATTATAAAAATATAAATGGATGTAGCCATGTTCAGGCATTTGCCGGGACATGGCCATTCAAATCGCCAGCTTCAATCAAGCTTCATGCAACTGTCAAGATGGTATCAATATTGTGCTGCGATGATTTCTATTTCCAGCAGAAAGCCTGGCTTGACCAGGGCTGGAATGATCATCAGCATGGACGCAGGGCGCGCATCAGCAAGATAATGGCTGCGCACCTTGACATACTCTGCGATGTCGGATTCCCTGGTCAGATAGTGAGTCACTTTGACGATGTCAGCCGTCGTCATTTTGCTGCTTTCCAGTATGCAGACAATATTACGCCAGGCTAGGTCGGCCTGACCGGCAATGTCATCTGGCAAGTTGCCATCTTCATCCAGGCCCGGCGTGCCCGAAGTGAATAACCACCTGGCATGTCCAGACACTTCCTGCGCATCAGCGTATTTACCGATCTGGCTGGCGATACCGATATTGTGGGCGATGTGCATGTTCATCTTTCGTTGTGGATAGTGAGGTACATTATGGTTAAGATGTCATTCCGACATTTCAGCCCAGGATGAAATATGGACGACGTGCAAAATGTTTCCGACGCTATACCTCACATCATTCCCCGCATTGCGGCCCTGATGGCAGACCCCGCGCGTGCCGCCATACTATGGACACTGATTGACGGCACGACACGTCCAGCCGGTGAGCTGGCTTTTGCGGCAAATGTGTCGGCACAGTCAGCCAGCGCCCATCTGGCAAGGTTGGTGGAAGGTGGCTTGTTAAGCTCGCAGGCACATGGACGGCATCGCTATTTTCGTATCGCCAGTGCTGAGGCTGCGAGTCTCATAGAGTCCATGGCCGTTCTTGGCGCAGCAACTCACACTAAAGTATCACGCCAGCCACCTCAGCCTGCCTTGGTACGTACCATGCCCAAGCCGTTTTTACATGCAAGGACTTGCTATGACCACCTTGCAGGGGAACTGGCTGTGCAATTGCTGGATGCCATGCTCAAAGCGAAATGGCTGGAAGCAGATGGCAAGGATTTCAAGCCAAGCGCGTTGGGTAGTGAAAAGCTCGCTGCTTTGGGTATTGCAAGGCCTGAGACAAGCGCTGAGCACACAAAGAGTCGCCGCATATATGCCCGCTGCTGCATAGACCTGACGCAGCGCCGTCCGCACCTGGCGGGTGTACTGGGTGCCGAGTTGCTGAAGCTGTTTGTCAGAGAAGCCTGGATACTGCGCACACCGCATTCACGGGTCGTCAGTGTAACACCCAAAGGCCAGCAGGCTTTGCGGCAAATTCTTGAAGCGTAATTATTTCTTAAGGGCGACGCAGCGTTTTAAAGACCTTTGGTTCCCACACGCGCATGGCCAATAGCAGCCCGGTACCATGGCGCTGTGCCAGCGGCACGGCCAGGCTTTCCTGATGCAAGTCAGCAAAGTCCTGTTTCAGCCGTCTTAATTTTGCCTGGAATTGCAGGGCGGCAGCCGGTGTCAACATGCCATTCAAAAAAACGAAACTGTCACTGGCTGCATGAAATCCGTCATCGACAAAATCTCCCAATGCCTGTTGCCGGAATAGTTGCCGTATCGGGCCTTCTGGTAACCAGTCAAAATCGCGGCTGATATTGAGACGAATGCGATTGCCTGGCAACAGGTCGATCAGCCTGAGCTTGTCGAGCCGCAACAAGTGTTGCAGGCACGCAGGTTCTGAAATTTGATAGGCCTTGACGATATCTGCCATGCTCCATTGATTCAAGGTGCACACTGCCACCAGCAATAAAATGGTGTCCGCCGCCAGTTCTTTTTCCTGCTGCAAACTCAGATGTACGATGCGTGGTTCATCATTGCCTGCTTCGTTGACCAGTTCCTGTATCGTCATGTCGGCCAGTGCTGCCAGTTGTGTCAACCTTTCCAGCGATATGTTTCCATTTAAAAAAAGACGCTTGACTGTGGGCTCGGACAGATACAGTGCTGCAGCGATTTTGCGGTAAGTGTAGCCGCGAGATTTGAGCAGGCGCTTGAGAGTTGCCAGCAGGCGTTTAGCTTCAGTCATAAGGTGATTGATGGGATTGGTATTAATATTTGATCCTTTTTAGATTATATGCCATCGTTTTTTGCAGAAATATTTATTTTTATGATGCTTTTGCTTATGATGGACTCATTATATGAGTACCCAGTTGGGTGTTAGCCAGATGGAGAATTGTTTGAACACGCGTCATGTCAGGATCATAGGAAGTGGGATGGCTGTACCCGCACAAGAAATCAGCGGTGCTGCGCTGGATACCAGGCTTGGCTTGCGCGCTGGAACCAGTTTTAAAAAAACCGGTGTGCGCAGGCGCTTTTTATCGACGACAGAAACTGCCGCTCAACTGGCTGCACGTGCCTGCACCCAGGCGCTGCAAGATGCCGGCCTGGCCTGGGACGATATTGATTGTCTGGTCGCGACCTCGGCCACTATGGATCAGGCCTTGCCTTATAACGCAGCACTGATTCATGCCGAGTTGAGATTGTCTGGCCGCCGCACAACGACTTTTGATATTGGCGCCAGTTGCATGTCTTTTTTGACTGGCCTTGATACCATGAGTTACCTGGTTGAATGCGGCCGGTATAAAAATGTGATGCTGGTGTCATCCGACATCGCCACTTTTGGGCTGGACTGGAGTAACCTGACCGAGTGCGGTATTTTTGGTGATGGTGCAGCAGCGGTCGTTATACGGCGCTCATTGCCGACCGAATCTTCACGCATATTATCGTCACGCAGTGTGACGTTATCCGCCGGGGTGGAGCATTGCAAAATACCAGCCGGTGGTTCGCGTTATCATCCGCGCAGGATGTCCGCTTCGATTGATCCCTTATCGGTTTTCCAGATGGAAGGCCGCTCAGCCTTTAAACTTATTGCGGCTGAAATGTCTGACTTTGTAGAGGGTTTGCTGGAAACTGCCGATGTAAACATGAAGCACATCAAGAAGATCGTGCCGCATCAGGCCAGCCAGTTGGCCATACATCACTTGACCAAACGCCTGGAGGTATCTGCTGAAAAAGTCATGAATATTTTTGCTGATTATGGCAACCAGGTAGGCGCTTCTCTGCCGACTGCACTGCATCTTTGCAGAACAGGGCAGCAGGTACAAAGAGACGACAGCATGATGCTGATAGGCTCAGGCGCAGGCCTGACATTGGGCGGCATGGTGCTGGTTTACTGACGTATTGATATGAAAATTCTTATTACTGGTGGCACAGGTTTTCTGGGGCGGCATTTAGTGTGGCAACTGGCGCAAGATGGTCATGAAGTCTTGTTCACAGGTCGCAATGCAGATGTCGCCCGCAGCATAGTGCTGGCGGCGGCAAATCCGGTTGAATTTGTCCCTTTGGAGCATGGCACACAACATGCGCGTGAACAATTACTGGCTTGCAGTAAAGCCGCCAATGTAATGATACACAGCGCCGCATTGACTTCGCCCTGGGGTAGCCAGCTTGCCTTTCACAATGCCAACGTCGCATCTACCAGCGAAGTGCTGGCAGCATGCCAGGCAAATGCCATTCCTCGCCTGATCAATATTTCTTCGCCCAGCATTTATTTTAAATTCTACGATCAGTTGGAGATACGCGAAGACAGTGCCTTGCCGTCAGGTGTGAATGAATATGCGCGCAGCAAACAAGAGGCTGAACGACTGGTTATCGCTGGGGCTATACCCTTGCGGGTGATACTCAGACCCAGGGCCATTTTTGGCCCCTGGGATAATGCCTTGCTGCCGCGCTTGCTGCGCCTGTTAAGATACGGGCGATTACCATTGCTGAGAGGCGGGCGGGCTTTGCTGGATATGACATATGTTGATAATGTCGTTCACGCTGTCAAGTTGTCCATGAAGCTGGCACCATCAGACACAGCGCAGGTATTCAATATTTCCAATGGTGAGCCAATTGCTGCTGCCGATCTGTTTGCAAAAATGGCGGAGCAATTTGGTATTCCCCTGAACACCGTACACCGGCCATATATTGTGGCTGACATGTTTGCCCGTTTGCTTGAAGGTGTCGCAAAACTCAGGCCACAATGGGAGCCGCCATTTACCCGTTATTCACTGGCAACCCTGGCTTATTCACAGACCCTGGATTTGTCGCGCGCGCGCGATGTGCTGGGATACAGTCCTGTTGTGACGCTTGATGAGGGCATAGCACGCACCGCGCAGTGGTGGAAGCAGCAAGGCTTGCAGGCATGATCACACCACGCCTTCAATTCCATTGGCTGAAAGCCGGACATTGCCATCATCCAGAATGTGTCGCCAAGCGTGGCGGGCGCTGGCAGAGCGTGATATTTCCTGCCCTTTGTGGTTTGCTGATTCATCCGACACGCGGGAATATATTGTTTGATACCGGCTATAGCCAGCACTTCCTGCAGGCGACCCAGCCATTTCCTGAGCGCCTGTACCGCTGGACTACACCAATGACACTGGCACCGGAAGAAGTATTGACGCAGCAACTGGCGCAATTGGGCATACAGGCTAATGACATCAACTATGTGGTGATCTCGCATGTCCATGGTGACCATATTGCTGGTTTGCGTGATTTTCCCAATGCAAAGTTAATCATCTCCCGGGCTGAATACGACAGTGCAAACAGCATGTCGCGCCTGGGCGGTTTGATGCATGGTTTTCTTTCTGCCTTGCTGCCACCTGATTTTGCTGACAGGGTGGTTTTTGTGGAGGACAGTACTTACTTGGATCTACCTGTCGAGCTTGCTGCGCTTGGTACCGGCTTTGATATTTTTGGTGATGGCAGCCTGATTGCCATACCCTTGCCTGGTCACTCCAAAGGGCAGATGGGCGTCAGCTTCAAGCGTCATGATGACAGGCGTATTTTCCTGGTTGCGGATGCCTGCTGGTCTATGGACGCGTTAAAAAACAATCAGCTGCCGACCTGGTTTGCCAGCCGCATTTTTAGTAGTGTCAGGCAATATCAACAAAGCTTTCTGGCTTTGAGAAAAGTAGCCGCCATAGCAAATGGCGCAGTGCTGCTGCCATCACATTGCCAGCAAAGCTGGGAGCATTTGCATGTTGGACAGCAAACATGAAGCTGACTGATCTTTGCAGGCTGGTGTTTTATTTTGTCCGGACGCGCTGGCTGTTACGTTTTTCCAGCAGAGCCGAACTGCAAGGATGGCAACAAAAAAAGATTGCAGCCTTTCTCAAACAGCAATTGCCATTGACGCCGTTTTATCAACAGTATGCTGATTTGACTTTGCAAGAACTACCTGTGATTGATAAAGCTGTCGCGCTGGAATATTTTCAGCAGATGAATGTCGCCAATATCACCCTTGAGCAAGCTAGTGCGATTGCACTGCAAAGTGAAAACAGCCGTAATTTTTCTGCTGAACTGGATGGTATTACCGTGGGATTGTCCAGCGGCACCCAAGGGCCACGCGGCGTATTTTTGACGTCAGGTAAAGAGCGCGCCAAATGGGCGGGCATCATGATGGCCAGAACCCTGCCTGCAGACTTGCTGCGCAGTCTGATCTTTCGCGCCACACCAGTCAAGATCGCTTTCTTCCTGCGTGCGAACAGCAATCTTTATACTACATTGAATAGCAAACGCATCCATTTCAAGTTCTATGATTTATACAAAGGTGTGGATGTATATCTGCCAGAGTTACAAGCGCAGTCACCAACGATACTGGTCGCCCCTGCACATATCCTGAGCCGTCTCGCAGAACTGAAATTACAAGGCCATTTGACTATTTCTCCCCAGCGCGTCATTTCTGTAGCCGAGGTATTGGAGCCTGACGACAAGTCGCGCATAGAAGCCGCATTTGGCTTGCCTGTGCATCAGTTGTACCAGTGCACGGAAGGCTTCCTTGCCTACACTTGTGAGCTGGGCGTCTTGCATTTGAATGAAGAATTTGTTCACATAGAACCAGAATGGCTGGATCAGGAAAAGACCCGCTTTATTCCTATCATTACCGATTTCACCCGTCTTACTCAAAAAATCATACGCTACAGGCTTAATGATGTATTGCGGGTTCGTGATACCCCATGTCCATGTGGTCGTGCCAGCCTGGCGCTGTCAGCAATAGAGGGGCGCTGCGATGACATATTATGGTGGCAACAGCGCGACGGCCATGAGCTGGAGGCGGTGTATCCTGACATGCTCAGGCATGCAATTACCATGGCATCAATTAGCTTGCCTGATTACCGGATCGAACAGCATGGCAGCGAATTACGGATTGCCATAGAATCAGGCCACGTTGAAATGATGAATGAAATGATGGATGAAATGACGACGGCCATCACAGGTCTGGCAGAGCGCCTGGGCCTGCTAGCCCCCAATTTTAAAAGCATGACTTATGTCGCTGGTGAGCTAAGCAGCAAGCGCCGGCGCATACGCTGTATAAGTCGCACCGATATACGGCACATAAGGCACATCACTGAGGAAAGCATAGAGGTGGTACATGCCTAATGTCTTGATACTGGGTGGCAGGGCGCCGGTCGCACTTGATCATGCGCGTCGCTTTTCTCAGCAAGGCTGGACTGTATATATCGCAGACAGTGTGCCTTGCCGCTTGTCTGGCTGGTCATCAGCGGTAAGAGCCAGCATACAACTGGCTGCACCCAGCCAGCATCCACAGGCATTTATCGATGACTTGAACCGGGCGATAACGCAATATCAAATTGATTTGCTTATGCCTACTTGCGAAGAGGTATTTTTTCTGTCGCGTTACAGAAAATACCTGCCTGCCAGTGTCAGGGTGCTCGTCGATGATTTTGATAAATTGCGTACCCTGCACAGCAAATGGCATTTCCTAAAGCTGGCAGAGCAATATGGCGGCAACCCGCCGCCCAGCAGTCTCGTCAGCAGTATTGATGAGGCTCGCGCTTGGGCAGGCAAGACGCCGTTGGTACTCAAGCCTGAGTATTCCCGCTTTGGTGTGCATGTCCGTCTCTACCCACAAGGCATGCCTGATAACGAGGCTCCATTGGGACAGCAGGGCGCATGGGTGGCGCAGCATTTCAAGCCCGGACGCGAACTCTGTTCATACAGCGTTGCTGATCAGGGGCGCTTGCTGGCCCATGCCGTGTATGAACCCAGACACAGGCTTGGCAAGAGTTCCAGTTTTTACTTTGCACCTTATGATGCGCCGCAAATCCGTGAGTTCGTCACCAGGCTGGTGGCCGCAATCAATTACACCGGGCAGATATCATTTGACTGGATAGAGTCGCAGGATGGCATACCCAGCGTGATTGAATGTAATCCCAGGGCTGTCAGCGGCGTGCATTTGTTTGGCATGCAGGATGCTTTGCCGGCGGCTTTGGCAGGGCGACTGGATGAGTGTGTGCAGCCATCCGCAACTAGTCCACGCATGCTTGCAGCCATTATGCTGAGTGCCGGGCTGGTACAGGCCGTGCAAAAGAGAAAATTACGCGCATGGTGGGCTGACTATCAAGCGGCAGGGGAAGTGATAGGCATAGCACAAGATCGCTTGACCTTGCTGGGCGCACTGGCTGACATGAGCTCATTCGCCCTCATGGCATGGCAGCAAAAATGCTCGATGCGTGAAGCCGCGACGCGCGACATAGAGTGGGATGGGCAGGAGTTGGCTGAACCATGATGCTTACCGATCAAAACCAGATAAGCCGTGAATTTACTGCCAGCGTGGAGAAGTTTGCACAGATTCATACCAGCGGTGCATATGCCGCATTGATCAATAACGTGCATGCAGATATGGATGTGCTGCGGCTTGATGACCTTGTTTTCCCTGTCACCGTGAACTCAGGTAAATTCAATGATGCCTGGGTGTGTTCACCCCTAACTACCTACTGGCGTTATGCGCAAGAAGAGATGTCACGGTATGCCCATGTCATGGGCCGCTTCCTGTTTTCATCCATCTGCCACGTGTATGGATATTTATTGAAGTTTGCCAGAATAGACAAGGCTGTCACCATCAATAACTGGGCCTTGAGTACCAATATCTATCCCGCACTCATTAATGAACAAGCCTTGATGCAGATGATTGCAAGCGCACGCAAAGAATGGCCTGGGCATGGCATCTGGTTCCGCTCATTGAACGAGGAGCTGAATGCTGACTGGCTCCATGCTTTGCGTGAACAGGGGTTTACGCTTATCCCCAGTCGCCAGGTATATCTGTTTGATGATCTGGCAAACGGTGTCAGGCAACATGCGAATTTGCAGCGTGATATGCATTTACTCACATCGACAACGCTGTTACGCGTCTGCGACAGCGAAATCCGGCAGCAGGATTATGCCCGTATTGCAGAGTTGTACAAGTTGCTTTATATCGATAAATATTCGCAGCTTAATCCAGAATATACAGCCAGTTTCATGCAAGCCTGGCATGCAGCTGGGCTCTTGCATTTTTATGCTTTTAAATCAGACGATGGCGCGCTGCAAGCCGTTGTCGGTTTATTTCAGCTACAGGGCGTGGTGACTGCGCCCATCGTTGGCTACAATACCGCACTGCCGCGTGAACTTGGTTTGTACCGCTTGCTCATGGCTGCCGTATTTGAGCATGCAATCAAACACAAACTGATCGTCAATCTCAGTGCCGGGGCTGCACATTTCAAGCGCTTGCGGGGCGGCAAACCC
Organism: Undibacterium sp. TC4M20W; assembly: GCF_049340245.1. NCBI lineage: Bacteria > Pseudomonadati > Pseudomonadota > Betaproteobacteria > Burkholderiales > Oxalobacteraceae > Undibacterium > Undibacterium sp. TC4M20W. Next base: position 20,160 of record NZ_JBMPPI010000047.1, on the reverse strand, counting down.
GCTATTGAATACAGTGCGGTATGTTCTGCGCATTTACCCATGCGAACGCGGATAGTCATTGCATGCCTGGGCTGGTTGACGACTAAAATAGGCATTCCCGTCATGAAGAAATATCAATTATGAACGGCCAGTGGAACCCTGCTGTTTATGCACACTGGTTTGTCGCTGCCTGTAGCGCAGACCTCAGGCAAAAACCAATCGCCGTGACAGTACTTGACAGGCCGCTGACACTGGCACGTTTGCAGTCAGGTGAATTGCTGGCCCTTGAAGACCGTTGCCCGCACCGGCAAGTACCTTTATCGCAGGGCCAGGTGACTGCTGATGGCTTGCAATGTCCTTACCATGGCTGGACCTTTGGCAGCAGCGGGCGCTGCGTCAGGGTGCCTGGTTTGCCGCCTCAGGCTTGCCTGCCTCAAGTGGGAGCACGTTCTTTTGATGTCAGGGAGTTTGATGGGCTGATCTGGGTCAGGCTGACCAGGCATGCCGATGTCGGCAGGGGGTTGCCCAAGCTGATCACTGATCTGCCTGCGGGTTCCAGACGGTTTCTTTGGCAAACCAGCTGGTCTTCACATATCGTCAATGCACTGGAAAATTTTCTTGATCCCCTGCACACGCATTTTGTTCATCCTGGGCTGGTGCGCAAAGACACTCAGCGCAACAGCGTGGAAGCAGTTCTCACCGAGACTGCAGATGGTTTTGTAGTCGATTATCGAGGCCAGGTACAGCAATCCGGCATACTCTACCGGCTGTTTGAATCGCCCCGTATCTCTGAGCGTGCTTACTATGCGCAAGCCGGTACAGCGCAGATTGAATACCGCTATCAGGATGGCAGTATAGTGCGCATCAGCCTGCATTTCACTCCCCAGTCTGCAGATGTGACGCATGTGTTTGCCAGCATGCATATCGAAAACCGCTGGGCACCTGCCTGGTTATTGCGTTTGCTGGTGTGGCCGTTCCTGAAGCGGGTTGCTTCGCAGGATGCGCATATACTCGCCTTGCAAACGAAAAATCTGCATCAATTTCCAGATGCCCGCCATGCCTCGACCGGACTTGATCTGGTGCGTCCTTATATTGAAAAATTCTGGTTGGATAGTGAAATCAAGCTGCCACAAAGCAATAGCATTAGCCTATATTTGTAACACCATGTAAGGCCTGGCTACAAGCGGCTTTTCGAAATTGCCAATCGCATGCCAGTCGCGTATATTTTCATTCCATACGTTACGATGTTGGCGTTGATTGTATTTCTTTAAGGTAAAAGAAGGTAATAAGACCATGAAAACCAAATTAATTTTTTGCTTGTTAAGCGCCCTGCCACTGATCGCAGCGGCGGATGTCACTGTGAACATGAACCAGGTCAGTGAAGCTGGTGTTGGCACCAAACTGGGTCAGGTTGTTGTCTCTGAAAGCAAATACGGCCTGGTGTTTACGCCTGCTTTGACAGGACTGACACCTGGCTTGCATGGCTTCCATGTACACCAGAATGCAGATTGCAGCGCCAAGGAAAAAGATGGCAAGCTGGTTGCAGCCCTGGGTGCAGGTGGCCACTATGATCCAGAAAACAGCAATCGCCATGGCACACCCTGGGGTGATGGTCATGCTGGCGATTTACCACCTTTGTATGTCGATGCAAGTGGCAATGCCAATCAGCCTGTACTGGCACCACGTTTGAAACTGGCTGACCTCAAAGGTCGCTCACTGATGATACATATAGGTGGTGACAACCACTCTGATCATCCTGCAGTATTGGGTGGCGGTGGTGCGCGCGTAGTGTGCGGCGTATCCTGATTTATTGAGTTTATCGCTTATCGATTATCACTTATCGCTTATCGTACAAGCTGCTGCTGAAGGCAGCAGCTTGTACGAGGCTTTACGATGATGTTTCAGCTTTGGCCGCTTTTTCTTTTTTGAAGGGATTGCGATCAGGTGCATCTTCATGTTCTATGCCCAGTAACAGGCGTTTCATGAGTTTGTTCAGCACGGGTTGACGGTGGCGCACAAATACACCAAAGGTTTGCGGCTTGGCACCCAGCGCAGCCTTGGGCTCCAGTGCTGTGCGGCCATAAGAAATGCGTTTACAATCCAGGTCTATCGCGTCGGCAATGCCTGCATGCAGCAGGCGCAGGTAGATTGGCAATTCTTCAGCGGCGGCGCGGTCAAAACCTATGTGATAGGCAATCGCCGTTTCACCGTCTGCGACGGAAATCAAAAAGCCTAACAAGCGACCATCGCGCTTAATGACGCTGCACTTGAACTTGTCACCAGCCGCAGCCTGCAAGACAGGGAAATATTCAGGCAATAATTCAAACGGACGGAAGTTGGCATTCACCTGTACCGCTTTGTACAACGCAAAGATATCGTTAAGCACCGGGCTCAGGTCATCCAGCCTTTCTACACTGCAGCCAGCTTCATCGAGTGGTTTGAAGATGGCGTTGCGGATATTGCTGCGGTATTTGGATGCGAGGCTGGCGAGATAGTCGTCATAATTTTCCCAGGCAGGCGCCAACTCAAGCACCATGTTAGGCTCAGTTTCTACATAGCGGTAACTGAGATTTTCGAGGTGGGCAGCTTGGTCTATGTAAGGATCATGTAAATCCTTGATCATAACAAAATGGGTTTTGCCCGCGAGTTTTTCTGCCTGGCGCACGCGGTATAACACTTCGACCACACCATGCCATGCCAGCTTGGGATCGACATCTTTGGCAAAGGCAATGCCGTGCTGGCCAAAGGTCAGGAAATTGCCGCAACTGAGTATGCGCTGTTTGGCATGTTGGGCCAGTTGGTCAAGCGGCAGTGCCCATTTTTTATCTGTGTCCGTTGATTTTTCTGGTCTTGCCTGCGCGAGGCTGATGTCGGCAATTTGCATATACACGGCGGCGACCGGTTGGCGATCTGCACCGGTACCATCAAAAATCAGCGCATAGCGGGCGGAGAGATTAAGTGGCAATACCTGTTCGAGTGCGCCCAGATATTCCAGCGACATGAAAAAGCCGGATTGCGCCGCCAGTTCCTGCCAGGAGTTTGCATCGAGCATGCTGATGGAGTCAGCAATGGCATAATACAAGTCAGCAGGGCCACGCAGACGCTTGCGTTCTTTCTGGCGTTCTCTCAAGGCATTGGTAACGGCACTGGTAACAGACTGCAGTGATTGCAGGGCAGCAGGAATTTTCATGTCTCAGATAGATGATGAATTGTGAGCTTGCATCATAAGCGCAAATCAGCATACAGAATAGTATGCTAGAGACTGTATTGTTAGAATTTGCAACAACGACAAATTTCCATACAATCAGTAGAAGAACAGAAAATCAAGTTTAAGGAAATTGTGGATATTTTATTTTTAGGCACCTCGGCAGGTGGACCTACCCGTCAGCGCAATGTCACTGGCCTGGCTTTATTGCCTGACCAGGGCAGTGAATGGTATCTGGTTGATTGCGGCGAAGCTACCCAGCATCAGATATTGCATACCTCATTATCCATCCATGGCTTGCAGGCGATTTTTATTACCCATGTGCATGGTGATCACTGTTATGGTTTGCCGGGTTTGCTGGCCAGTGCGGCCATGCATGGTCGCAAAACCCCTTTGCACATCATTGCACCTGCAGGTATACAGCACTGGTTGCAGGTCACGCATGCAATGTCAGAATCTTTCCTGCCGTACGAATTGGTATTCACGGATGTTGAGAACATGGATGCCTGGCATGATCATGCCGTCAATGTAAGCGCAATCAAATTGTCACACCGTGTACCTTCGCATGCTTATCGCTTCAGTGAGAAGCATACTGAGGCGGTGCTGGACACCGCCAAACTGCAAGCCGAGGGTGTGCCAGCAGGCCCGCTCTGGGGACGTTTAAAAAAAGGTGAAGATGTCATTCATGAGGGGAAAAAATTAATCAGCCACGATTATCTGCATCAGCCTTATCCGCTACGCAGCATCATCGTCGGCGGTGATAATGATGCGCCAGGCTTGTTGCAGGAAGCCAGTCAGCAAGCCCACGTGCTGGTACATGAAGCGACTTATACAGAAGAAGTGGCAGAGAAGGTGGGCGCGCGCGTCCAGCATTGTTCTGCCGCCGCCGTCGCCAGCTTTGCTGCTACTGCTGCCTTGCCCAACCTGGTGCTAACGCATTTCAGTGCGCGCTATCAGCATGACAGCGAAAGGTCACCGTTTATAGGCGACATCGAGACAGAAGCGAGGGCGCATTATCAGGGCAATCTGTTTCTGGCTGAGGACTTCGCGCGTTTTCGCCTGGATAAAACAGGGGTTTTAAGCAGGATTGCATAAAACTGTTGCTGTTTTCATGCCAAAAATTGAGCTTGTTGAAAAAATAAGCACAAGTGCTTGCTGTCATAGCATAATCGCTGGCACCGGGCGCTGATACAGTCGTCCGGTCAATGATAATCCAACCTGAGACGAGGAGCGAGCATGAAAACAGAATTGCTGTACCTGAGCTATGTCACCATACTGACTGGCGTATTGTGGATACCTTATATACTTGACCGTGTGCTGACCTGTGGCCTGCTGGCAGCGGTTGGTTATCCAGATAACAGCAAGCCGCAATCCAAATGGGCAGTGCGCCTGATGAAAGCGCATAGTAATGCAGTAGAAAACCTGGTGGTGTTCGCTACCCTGATCCTGCTCGCCAATGCCATGAATATCTCCAATCCGGTAATTGCCAATGCCAGCATGCTGTACTTTGCTGCCCGTCTGGTGCATGCGGCGTGTTATACCTTCGGCATACCCTGGGTGCGTACGCTGGCGTTTTTAACTGGTGTGGTCGCGCAGGCCATGGTTGCCGTGCAATTGCTGTCGCATTAGTCAGGCGTGATGGGACACCATGATTGAATTTTTCTTTGAGGTTTTATTGCAGCTAGTCTTTGAAATTCTTGAATTGGTGTTCACATCAGGAATAGAGAAGCGTGAGCGTAGTCCGCGGTCTCCGCTTGTCACAGCAATTTTATATATCGTATTCGGTGTCGTTGCGGGTTTCGCCAGCTTATGGATATTTCCGCAGGCATTCATCCACAGCAGTGTGGCTCGCATCATCAACCTGATATTGACGCCGGTGTTGATGGGCACGCTGGCGGCAGTTTTTGCAGCATGGCGTACTGGTGATGGCTTGCGTCTCTGGCGTTTCATCAATGCATATGTGTTTGCATTGTCACTGGCGCTGGTGCGGTTTGTCTTTGCGGGCCATTGCATGACCTGCGTGCAATGATGCAATGATGCTTTGTGCCTGCATCGGGCACAAAGCATCGGGCACAAAGCATCAGTTTATTGGCCTCAGCCGGTTTGTCATTATTTAGGTATCAGCGGCTGCATCAGCGAGTCTGCAAAATCGTCCAGCTTGCTGATGGCGGCTTCGTTATAGCAATTGCAGGCGATAGCAATAGCAACGTTTTTGCTGGGGATTACTCTGTTACTGGCGTAATAAGTCAATTCTGTACCGTTATGTATGCTGACATTACCCAGCCCAGGAACAGTGGCGATACCCCAGCCCATGCCATAATTATCGACAGGCGTGTGCATCAGCTGGAAATTGGCTTGAGTCAGATAAGTGCTCTGGCCCTGCAAGCCGCGTAGTTGTTCACGCAAGAATAGACCATAGTCAGCCAGGCTCAGATTCATGCCACCGGCAGCATTGATAAAAAATGCGTAGCGGGGATCGACGAGAGATGATGTGACCTGCCACTTGCCGCCGACCAGGGTATGCCCAATATTGTTATTGACGCCTGCATCTTCAGGAAAACCAAAGCGCCCCTTGATACCCAATGGTGCAAATACTTCTTTCTGCATCAGGTTTTCATAGCTGTCACCACCTGCGACCTCGGCCATCAGGCCAGCCAGGGCATAACCTATATTTGAATACACCATCTTGCTGTTGGGTGGGTATTCAGGAGCGTCTTGCAATAACAAAACGGCGAGGCCACGGCGGTCTGCCAGCAAATCGCCAGTCAGCAAGGGCAGGGCCTTTTCTATGGTTCCATCATTCACTTCACGTGGCAGGCCAGAGCGGTGGCGCAGTAATTGTTCTACCGTGACATTCAAATATTCAGCACGGATTTGCGTGCGCCAGGCAGGGAATATCTCTGCTATCGTGCTGTCCCAACGTAGCTTCTTTTGTTCCACCAGGCGGCCTACCAAAGTGGCGGTAGCCGCTTTTGTCAGCGAACCCAACTGGAACAGGTCTGTACTTTGTACAGCCTGGCTGCCATTGACTTGTCTGGTACCTGTCACGACGTTTTCTACTTTATCCTGATTGACGATAGTGACAGAAACCGCGGGAAAATTGTTGGTACTGCGGAAGCGCTCAACCTCGGCGCGCAGTGCATCTCCGGTCAATAGTGTTGCCGGTTTTTGTACTTCTACGGCTGGCGTGGTGACGGGAGGCGTAGAGTTGGAGCTGCCACCACCACAGGCAGCGAGCACGCCGCAGAGGCAGGCGGCACTCAGTATATTGTTCAAGCGCATATGCATGGTTCCATAAAAGTATGTCATCAGTATCTTCAGGAAAGAATGGAATGCCGGGAGCCTGTATAAATTCTGCGCAATCTGTTTGCAGGCTTGCAGAGTGGTGGCTTACAGGCACCGCAGCGGGCGCAGTATCGCTACTTATTTGTCAATAAACTATGTTTTCGTGCAAGGTATAGTTTTATAAAACGACAAGTATTATGTGGTAGAACCTGGCTGTTCTGGCCGTACCTTATGTCATGCAGGCGTCATACCGCGTCATGTAGCGCTTGTGAAGTTCAGGCAGGTCAATAATGATTTCTGCTTTAACCAGGCAAAGAGGCTTGCAAATAAAAATCACCAACACCGGGTGCTATTGCAAAATATGCCACTATAATTGCCGTGACCATATCTTAACCATCAGGGATACAGAATGCTGAAGAATTGCATTGCAGCCTTAGTCATCGTTTTATTTGCTTCATTGCTCAGCCACGCCAGCCAGGCTGCTGAATTCCCTGTCGGTGCCGTTCCCGACCCTCTAAAGAGCTGGGTGCCATGGGCACTTGATGGCGTAGAAAACTTCGGTTGTCCGCAACAAGGTGCTGACGCCAGCCAAAAGCAATGCGTATGGCCCGGCCTGCTGGATATAAAAGTAAATGCGCAGGGGGCGAGTTTTGCCCAGGATATGCAAGTGCATAGAGATACCTGGGTTTATTTGCCGGGCAGTGCCCTGCATTGGCCGCAAGAGGTCAGTGTCAATGGCAAACCACAGGCAGTACTGGCACGCGATGAAATGCCCGTTATAAAACTGACGCGTGGTACCTATAAACTGGCAGGTAAATTTATCTGGACTACAGTACCAGAGTTTTTACCCCTGCCACAAAATACGGCTTTATTGAAGCTGGATTTGAATGGCAAAGCAGTGAATTTCCCTGTGCGGGATGAAAGCAATCAATTGTGGATGCAACGCAAAGCCGATGCAGACAGTGGCGAACAAATCCAGATACGCACCTTCCGTAAAATCACGGATGGTGTGCCGGTCATGGTAGAGACTTATATCCGGCTTGAAGTCTCCGGCAAGGGCAGGGAGATCAAACTGGAACGCGCACTCTTGCCAGATTTGATTCCGCTGGAATTACGCTCTGGCTTGCCTGCCAGCCTGAAGCCGGATGGCAGCATGACAGTACAGGTCAGGGCAGGCAAATGGGAAATACGTTTGTTGGCGCGTCAGTCCGGTTCTTCCAAGTCCCTCAGTATGCCCGAAGGTACTGAGGAAGAAGTCTGGTCTTATGAAGCAACTCCCTTGATACGCACCGTGGCGATAGAAGGACCATCCACCGTTGATCCGCAACAAACTACCTTGCCGCCAGAATGGCGTAACTTGCCAGCATATCTCATGCGTACTGGCAGTACATTCAGCTTCAAGGAGATACGCCGTGGCGACAGTGATCCGGCGCCGGATAAACTGTCTTTGCAACGCCGTCTGTGGCTGAGTTTTGATGGCTCCACCCTGACCATGAGTGACCAGATCAAAGGTGACATCAGTCATTCCAACCGCCTGACCATGGGTAATATCGCTCAACTTGGCCGTGTCAGCGTAGCCGGACAAGACCAATTGATCACCCGTGGCAGTGACAAGCTGGCTGGCATAGAAATCCAGCGCGGCAGCATTGATGTGGGTGCTGACAGTGTGATCGGTAATAGCACCCGCAAGCTTTCTGCCGTGACCTGGCAAAAGGATTTTGACAAGCTGGCCATAGAATTGATCTTGCCGGCAGGCTGGCGTTTACTGCATGCTGGCGGAACTGACAGGGCCGAGGGAGCCTGGCTATCTCGCTGGAATTTGCTCGATTTTTTCCTTGTGCTGGTGATTGCGCTGGCTGCGGGCAAGTTGTGGGGCAGGCAATGGGGCGCGCTTGCCTTGTTTGCGCTGGTGCTGTCTTATCAGGAGGCAGATGCACCACGTTATTCATGGATAGTCTTGCTGGCGCTGACCGCGATTTTGCGCGCCTTGCCAGCCAGCCGCTTTCAGATCTGGATCAAGCGTCTGCAGCAAGTCAGTTTGCTGGTGCTGGTCTTGCTGACGCTGTCATTTGCCACGCAACAGGTACGTTCAGCTTTGTACCCTGTGCTTGAGACCGATGGTAGTGCAGCTTATAGGTATCAGGCAGTTCAAGGCGATATGTCGCCAACACCTGCCGCTGCGCCAGCTGCAATGCCAGTCGATGCTAATACAGAAGTGCAGGGTGGTAGCAATGCTGAAATTGCGTCACCACCTCCGCCTCCAGCGAGGATGGTAGAGGAAGTCAAACCAGCCGAGCGCGCTGCCGAAAAACTCGCCAAAGCGGACGCAGTACGATCCTATCGTATGACCAGTCCCAAGGCACTTACCGGTTCACGCGCAACTAACTATCAAGTGCTGGACCCCGATGCCAAGGTGCAGACTGGCCCGGGCTTACCCACCTGGAACTGGCGTTCCCATCAGTTGATTTTTGATGGCCCGGTCAGGCAGGATCAACAACTGGATTTATGGCTGTTGCCACCGTGGGCAAATAAACTGCTGGTTGTGTTGCGCCTGATACTGCTGGGCTTCTTATTGCTGTGCGTGAGCGAATTGAGAAAAGGATCAGATCAGGGGCCTTCGGACAGTGACAAACCAGCTGTTGGCAGATGGCCATGGCATGGCCTGGGCAAGGCCGCGTCCCTGTTGGTGATGTGCAGCTTGATTGCACTTCCCGCTGTTTACAGTGAAGCTGCATATGCCCAGATACCGGATAATGGAAAGCTTGAAGAGTTAAAACAAAAATTAACCCGCCCGGCAGAGTGCCTGCCAAATTGTGCAGAAATCTCGCGCATGATGGTGCAAATCAATGGCAACAGCGTCCGGCTAGGGCTGGATGTTGATGCCGCCATTGAAGTTGCCTTGCCATTGCCAGGCGGTATCAAGCACTGGCTGCCTGTGCAGGCGCAACTGGACGGCAAGCCAGCCTACATAAGCCGTGCCGACGATGGAACCATATGGTTGCTGGCCCCGGCAGGACGACACAGGCTGGAACTGACAGGCGAATTGATGCAGGGCGATACCTTGCAACTGCCCTTGCCGCAAAAGCCCAGACAGGTCGATGTACATGCAGATGGCTGGGATGTGTCAGGTTTGTCGGACGACTCTGGTGTTGCCGATACCCTGCAATTCAACCGCCGCATCAAGGCCAGCAGCAAGACTGAGGCGAATGCTTTGCCGAGTTTTTTACGTGTCACCCGTCGCTTGATACTGGACAAGGAATGGCAGGTCGAAACCACAGTCTCGCGCCTGTCTCCTTCAGGCCAGCCTGTGTTGGCGCAAATTCCATTATTGCCGGGTGAGGCAGTCACTACTGCTGGTTTGAATATCAGGGATGGCAAGGTTGCCGTTAATCTGGGGCCTCAAAGTGAGAGCATGGAGTGGCATTCGAATTTGCCACAAACTGCCCAGCTTAAACTGAGTCTTGCGCAGCAAAGTAATTGGGTAGAAACCTGGGTTATTGCTGCCTCGGGTATCTGGCATCTGGGCACGACAGGATTACCGCCACTCGCCAGTGATGCCAGCAATGGTGAGAGCGGTGCTGATCTGGTGTTCCGGCCATGGCCGGGCGAAACCCTGGCTATCACTGTAGAACGTCCACAAGCCATTCCCGGACAAACCCTTACCATCGATGAAAGCCGCTTGCTCGTCAGCCCAGGCAGCAGGGCTACAGATTATCAACTGAGACTACATTTGCGCAGCAGCCGTGGCGGCGACTACACCCTGACCTTGCCTGAGGGTGCGGTATTGCAGCGTGTGAATATCAATCATCAGTTAAGGCCATTGCGTGCCAATGGCAGGCAACTGGTGTTGCCGGTAGTGCCAGGTGCGCAAGACATAGAAGTGCAATGGCGTCTCGATCAGGGCGCAGTTGTCAGCTATACGACTGCTACTGTGAATTTGCAGCAGGCCAGTGTTAACCATACCTTGCAATTGATCTTGCCAAGAGACCGCTGGCTGTTGCTCGCCAGTGGGCCCGGCATAGGGCCTGCCATCCTGTTCTGGGGCAAGCTCATCGTCCTGCTGCTGGTTGCGGTCGCCCTTGGCCGTTATGCAGGCTTGCCTGTCACGACCCGGCAATGGCTGTTGCTGACCTTGGGTTTAACCCAGGTTACCTGGTGGTGCGCAGCTCTGGTGGTGGCCTGGTTCTTTGCATTTGTCCGGCGCGCGGCAGCGGCTGAGACAGTCACAGCAAGATGGCAGTTCAATTTGCGTCAGTTGGGCCTGGCGGTATTGACACTGGTCATGCTGTGCATCTTGCTGGATGCCGTGCAAAGCGGCTTGCTGGGCCAGCCTGACATGCAGGTTGTCGGCAATGGCTCCAGCGCCAATAGCCTTATATGGTACCTGGACAGGGCAATGGCAGACCTGCAAACCGCCTGGGTATTATCACTCCCCATGCTGGTCTATCGAGGCCTGATGTTGCTGTGGGCCTTGTGGCTGGCATGGTCATTACTGGGCTGGTTGAAATGGGGTTGGTCGGCATTTGCCAGCGGCAGCTTGTGGAAACAAAAGCAGCGTGTGCTGGAGACTGACACTATTTTGCATGAACCTACCGTCAATGCAGAGGAGCTGCTACCTGAGCAAACGCCAATGAAATAATCATGTCAACATCAAATATTTATTTGAAGCCAAATTTTCTTACAGCACCGGAGGACTTGTTTGATCTCTTGAAAAAAGAGGTCATCTGGGATGAAAAAATGCGCGCCCGTAAAACGGCGAGCTTTGGCGTTGCCTATGATTACTCGCAAATCTCGTATGCTGAGACTGAGATGCCACAATTCTTGCAGGTGATTTGTAAGGATGTAGAAAATGAACTCGGTTTTTTACCCAATAATTGCCTGTTGAATTTTTACCAGGATGGTAACTCAAGCATGGGATTTCATTCAGACTCTACTGATGAACTGGCAGAAGGTAGTGGCGTCGCCATCGTCTCGCTTGGCAGTTTGCGGCATATCGCCTACCGCAGTAAACAAGATAAAAGCCAGGAATATTTTTACCCTTTGCCAGCAGGAGGATTGCTGTATATGTCGGCAAGCATTCAAGAGGAATGGCTGCACGCCATTCCTAAAGAACCTGGGGCTGGTGAGCGAATTAGTTTGACGTTCAGAAAGATATTGAACAAGGCTCACATGGAGCCTTGAGCATAGCATTGGTTTATAAAGCCGTCCGCAAAGCAAACAATTCTGGGAACAACACCACATCCAGCATCTTGCGCAGATAGCTGACACCTGCTGTACCACCTGTGCCGGTTTTGAAGCCTATGATGCGCTCTACTGTCGTCACATGGCGGAAGCGCCAGATGCGGAAGGCGGTTTCCATATCCACCAGTTTCTCTGCCAGTTCATACAAAGACCAGTATTTTTCTGGTGTTTGATAGACTTGCAGCCAGGCTGCCTTGACGGATTCATTGGCAACCACGCCTTGTGACCAGTCTTGTTGCAAGCGGTCTGCATCTATCGCAAAACCCTGGCGTGACAACAGCATGATGGCTTCATCATAAATCGACGGTGTGCGCAGGGATGCATCGAGGGTTGCGTGCACTTCGGGTTTGCTTTCGTGCACGCTCATCAGGTTGGCGTTCTTGTTACCCAGCAGGTATTCCAGTTCACGGTATTGATGTGACTGAAAGCCTGAGGACGCACCCAGGTAAGGGCGTATCGCCGTATATTCACTGGGCGTCATGGTAGATAAAACATCCCAGGCATGCACCAATTGGTCCATGATGCGGGCCACGCGTGACAGCATCTTGAAGGCTGGTGGCAGATCATTGCTGCGTATGTGCACGCGTACGGCATGCAGTTCATGTAGCATCAACTTGATCCACAGTTCACTGGTCTGATGCTGGATGATGAACAGCATTTCATTGTGATTCGGTGAGCGTGGATGTTGCGCAGTCAATATCTGATCGAGGCCAAGATAATCGCCATAGCTCATGGATTCACTAAAGTCCAGTTGCGCGCCATGCCATGACATAGGGCATTTGCCAGCTTGTTCGTTGTTGCTCATGATGTTTCCTTAAATATCTTCAATGCTTAAAACCATTAACTACAGAGGCACAGAGAAAACATAAAAGAGAGAAAATCTTTTACAGTTGAGACGATGTTCTTCACCATCTGTTTTTTTGAGGTTTTCTCTGTGATCCTCTGTGTCTCTGTGTTGAGGGGTTTTTAAATTAAGTCACTGCATTACGTTCAGCGTTGGCATCGTAGTCTTTGCTGTCGAGTATATCGCGCAAGCCTTCTGCCGCGTCCCAGACATCAACAAAACTGGTATATAGCGGTGTAAAACCAAAACGCATGATGGCTGGTTCACGGTAGTCACCGATAATGCCGCGCTTGATCAGCGCCTGTATCACGGCATAGGCATGCGGGTGTTTGAAGCTGGCCTGGCTGCCGCGTTGCTGGTGCTGGCGAGGTGTGACCAGCTCCAGCGGGTGTGATGCACAGCGGGCTTCTACCAGGGCGATAAACATGTCCGTCAGCGCCAGTGATTTTTTACGTATGGCTTGCATATCGGTCTTGCCGAAGGTATCCAGGCCACAGGCGACCATGGCCAATGAAGTGATAGGCTGGGTGCCGCACAGGGCGCGGCGTATGCCTGGGGTAGGGGTAAAGCCAGGGTTCATGGCAAACGGGCTGGCATGGCCCCACCAGCCGGACAAAGGATGATGGAACGCTTCCTGATGGCGTGCAGGTACCCAGATAAACGCTGGTGAGCCCGGGCCACCATTCAGGTATTTGTAAGTGCAACCCACAGCAAAGTCAGCATTTGCGGCATTCAGATGCACCGGTACTGCACCGGCAGAATGGGCCAAATCCCACAGGATCAAAGCGCCATGTTGATGAGCGAGGGCAGTAACTGATTCCATGTCATGCAAATAGCCAGTACGGTAATTCACGTGCGTGAGCATCACCAGCGCCGTGCTGTCATCTATGGCTTCTGGCAGTTCTTCCGGTGAATCTATCAACTGGATCTGATAACCGCGATCTAGCCAGCGTGTGATGCCTTCCGCCATGTAGATATCGGTAGGGAAGTTGCTGCGCTCAGTAATGATGGTTTTGCGTTTGTTGTCTGTCGCCTGTATCTGCAGCGCTGCGGCGATAGCCTTGAACAGATTGACTGATGTCGTGTCGGTGACGACTACTTCATTATCTGCGGCACCAATCAAAGGGGCGAGCTGGTTGCCCAGGGTAGATGGCATATCGAACCAGCCAGCAGTATTCCAGCTCTTGATGAGATCAGTTCCCCATTCGCGGGTGATGACATCTTGTGCCCTTTGCTGCGCTGCCTTGGGGCGCGCACCGAGGGAGTTGCCGTCGAGATAAATTACACCGGCAGGCAAGTCAAATTCTTCACGAAGCGCGGCTAGCGGGTCTTGTTGGTCTAGCTTTTCGCAATCGCTGCGGGTGATGGTGGTGGTTTGTGTCATTACTACAGACTCCTTAATATAGCGCGTAGTGGGCTGGCATCAAGCCCGGTAAGTTTGGTGACAGGCAAAGCAATTTATCTTTGCTGTAACGATCTACACGGGGCTATGGTTAATGAAAAATATGCAGAGATTTTATGCCGGATTGCCTGAATTTTTCTTGCAAATTGCAGTATGAAAATCGGAAATAGTAGAATATTCTGCGATTTATATCTGAAATATTGATATAAAATGCATTGATGGGTTTATGCGTTGCGCAAAGGCACCAGATTGTTTTCATCTTTGCAATTGCTTGTTCTTTTCATCTGCTGGTAATCATAAATTAAAAAACACTCACCACAGCGGCATAAAGGAAGCTTGCAAGTAAGCTTTCCTGCTTCTTCGCTTTTCTCAGTGTGTCTTTTGTTTCTTTGTGCCTCTGCGCCTGTACCTCTGTCTTTAGAGGGTTTGCCATAAATTAAAAAAGAGATTGTCAAATGCAACTCGATGCCACCGATCTTAAAATTCTCCAGCAATTGCAAGCCGATGGCCGCATCAGCAATCAGGAACTGGCTGACAAGGTATTCCTGTCTCCATCATCTTGCCTGCGCCGCGTGCGCATGCTGGAAGAGGCGGGTATCATTCATCATTATTGTGCCGTCATTGATGCCGCTGCTGTTGGCCTGGAAGTTGATGCTTTTGTCCAGGTCACCATGCGACGCGATGTAGAGCAATGGCATGAAAATTTCTCGCAGGCCCTGCAACAATGGCCGGAAGTTGTCGGGTCTTATATCATCACCGGAGATGCCAATTACCTGCTGCGTGTGCGAGCACGTAATCTCAAGCACTACTCAGCATTTGTACTTGAACGCCTGTATAAAACCACCGGTGTGCTTGATATAAGGTCAAACATCGTACTGCAAACCTTGAAGGACACACAGCAGATTGCCACCAGTTTGCTGGTGGCCGAATGAAACAGGCCAGGCCTGATCAATCTTCCCATGTCCAAGCCATGATTTCTTTTGATATTGATGAATACCGCTATAACCTGCGGGCTGCTGCCATCATTCTGGATGGTGACAGGGTGCTTTTGCATAAAATCGAAGGCGATGCATTCTGGTGCGTACCAGGCGGGCGGGTCGATGCGGGCGAGCAAGCTGCGACCACAGTCGTGCGTGAAATGCAGGAGGAGTTGTCTGAGCAGGTAACATGCGGAAAGCTCTTGTGGACGGTAGAGAATTTTTTTGAATACCGACAGCAAAAACATCATGAACTGGGTCTATATTTTTTGGTTCATCTCTCACCCGCATCACGTCTGCTGACATCTGCTGGACCTTATATTGGTAACGAAGGAAAACTCAAACTGACTTTTGCCTGGTTTAAACGTACAGAATTGATGACATTAGATGTGCGCCCTTCATTTTTAGCTCAGGCATTGGCAGAACCAACGCTGATTATGCAGCATGTGGTACATCATGAGCAATCCTGATGATGGGTACCATCGCCACTATCGTCAAAAACCTCAAAACCATCACAATAATCACATCGGAAAATTTTCATTTTCCCGACACTCATAAATTCTGATTCGCTACGAATCTATTGCTGGCGATTTTGTTTTTTGCTGTCCGACAGTCAAGTCTTACAGGTTTTTAGGACTGGTCTGATACGTAAAAATTGCTCTTCTGATTACACTGTCCTTGGTGTGTTCAAAGTGACATTCAGTGATCATGGAAAGCTCGGTTGTTTTTTGTGAGTCACTTGTTATTTTGGACCAGCACAAGCCTGTATTTCTGCCGCAATAGCATATACAGGTCCTTTGGAATTTCAAGAGAGTGCGTATCTCGCGCTAGCTTGTTTAATCAGTTTTCAGGAGATTTATATGAAAAACGGACGTCAACAAGACCATTCTTTCCAAGACCGTGATCGTCAGATCAAGTCACATCATGTTAACAACGGTAGCCGTCATGATGCCTACGGTCACCATAATGACTTAGATCAGGATGCACGTCACGCATCCTCTCATTACGCCAATGATTTTGGCCGCGAACAACTGCAAAGCCGTAATACCGGCTCGCAAGGTTTTTACAGTGGTCAGTATGACCTCGATGGTGGCCGCCAGCAAGATCAGCGCTATCTGAATGATAATGGTCCTGGCCGCTCTTATCCTGATCAATACGATCGTCAGAACGCTGGTCAGTCCGGTCGTTCTTATGGCCAGCAATCCAGCCAGGACTTTTATGGTAACCAGGCCAATGATGGCCGTTATCATCCAAACGACAATGGCCAATATGAACGTAACCCCAATACCTATCCCCGTCAGAATGCAGGCGACCGTGATGGGTATAACCGTGGCAACAGTCAGCAAGTAACGCGCGGTGGCTATGAAGATACCCGCCAATCTCAACAAGGCGGTCATTTTGATCCTGATTACCACCAATGGCGTAATCAGCAAATTGAAGCGCTGGATAATGACTATGACGACTGGCGCAAAGAGCGCTATCAAAAATTCTCCACAGAATTTGATACATGGCGCAGCAGCCGTTCAGCCAATGCAGGCAAGAACACGCAAGAAAAGAATGGTCAGAATACGGCAGTCTCTGCTGCTGCAACTGATACCACGATCACAGGCAAATCGAAATAAGCGTTTTCTGCCTGCGTAATTTCAAGCATTGTTTTCAAGCATCGTTGAAAATAAGGGGAGACAGATTTCTTGTCTTCCCTGCCGATGTTATACATTACTACAAATCTGCTCTGGTGCCCGCGATAGCTTTCTGCCACAATTTGTATGTCACTTATAAGTTGCTGCGGAGCCTTTCATGCCATTTCTTTCGCATCCCATTCGCCTTGTTCAATCCTTGATTGGCACAAGTTTGTTACTTGTCAGCTACTGTGTTCTCGCTGTTTGTCAGCCAGGTAAACTGGTAGTACAAGTACTGGGTTCCGGCGGGCCTGAACTTAGTGATCAGCGTGCCTCTACTTCTTATCTGGTCTGGGTGGATCAAAAAGCCAGGATACTTGTTGATTTTGGCAGTGGGGCAGCCTTGAATTATGAAAAGTCCGGCGCCAATCCGGCTGAACTGGATGCTGTGCTCTTCTCACATTTTCATGTCGATCATACGGCGGATTTTCCTGCGCTGGTCAAAGGTTTGCCGTTTGCTGGCTATGATAAAGAGCTGCGTGTTTTTGGCCCACCCAAGCGTGGGGTTTTTCCAGGTATCAAAGAATTCACACATGCTTTGTTTAACCGGGACACGGGTGCTTATGCCTATCTGGCAGATTATGCTGACCCTGATGTCAGCAGTCAGTTCAAAATGGAGCTTGAAGAAGTGAGCGTCAAGCCTAAAGAAATCAAGCGTTACGATATTGATGAGAGCCTGACGGTAAGCGCTGTCAGCGTCTTGCATGGCCCGGTACCTTCGTTGGCATGGCGTGTAGAGAGCAAGGGCTGTAGTATCACTTTCAGCGGTGACACCAGCAACAGCGATCAGGCGCTGGATCAACTGGCGCAAGGCACGGATGTGCTGGTTGCCCATAATGCTGCCCGCGAAAACGACCCGGATGAAGTGGCACGCTTACTGCACATGATGCCGACAGAAATTGGCCGCATCGCAGGTGCGACAAAAGCAGGCAAGCTGGTTTTGTCACACCGCATGAAACGCACCCTGGGACATGAAATGGAAAGCACAGCGGCAATACGCAAGAATTATGCAGGAACCATTTTGTTTGCCAACGATATGCAACGCATCATCGTCGGTGGTAAATAAATGCCAGCATGGCCTTAACTGAAATGCGTTCTGTTATGCGTTCTGTTTAAAGATCCTTGGGTACTTGCGGAAGAAATGCGCCGCTGTTTAAAATGCCGTAGGCAATCACTGATGCTATCAAGGCATACGCAATTCTGGGTATCCATTCTGCCACCTGTCTTTGTTGTAGTATCAGGCTGGCATTTTCACCCTTGGCATAACGGGACAGCATTTCAGGCAAGGTACCGCTGGCCTCTCCGGTTTGTATTAATCCCAATAATGTGTCGTTGTTGATAGCTGGTAAAGAGCGTACCGCTTCTGCCAGAGTTGCCCCTTTTTCCATGCGTGGCAAAATACGTGCTAACTCACGTCTCAACAAGACATTACTGGCTCCTTGCAAGCCCAGTGGCAGGGCATCAAACATGGGCAGGCCCGCTTCCAGCAGCAAGGCCATACTCTGCCAGAAATCGCAGAGATTACGCCGTTTGTGCATGCCGCCAAAAACCGGCAAGGCCAGCAGCACCTGATCCAGCCAGGATGCAGGCGCATCTGCAGGACGCATCTGGAAACGCCTGTAAGCATAAATACCGCCTCCCACCAGGCCTGCGGCGAGCAAGATGCTGCGCACAGCATGCCAGAGATAAGCACCCACGCTCAGTGAACCGGCAACCAGTTGTGGCAAAGGCGGGATGAATAAAGCCGCTATGCCCATCAAGATAGGCCGCGTCATACCTGATCTGACCGTGGCAATCTGCTGGGCTTTTTCTTCGTAATAGCTGGCCAGGTGGCGATAGGTCGGGGTTGGATCGCCGGCAGCCAGTGCCGCCTTGAGCAAGCCTGCTTCCAGCGGGGTCCAAAGACTACTTTGCAAGCCCGCATCTGCGAGGTTTTTGCCGCGCTTAACCGCATGCAGGGTTGCCGTCATCCGGCTTTGGTACGGTGCAGGCAATTTGATCATGGGCAAAGCTTGCAGTGCGGGGATGCCGGCATGGCTCAATGCAGCCAGTTGTTGCAGTAAGTCTGCACGAATACGGTAGGGCAGGGCTAGTTGGGGCTTATTTTTCATGCATGCTATTGTGCCATGGATTAAACTAGAAAAAATTCCTTGCGATGCAAATGGAGATGACCATGCGTACATTATTGAGCGTACAGCGCTTGCTGTTGCGCCTGGCTGCAAGCCTTGCCACCATTCTTGGATTGGGATTGGCCGGTACTGCTGCTGCCAGCGCTGCGAATGTCCCCACTTCGGCCTGCTCAAATCCTGCCATGCGCGAATTTGATTTCTGGCTGGGGGAGTGGCAGGTGCATACCCCGGACGGCAAACTGGCTGGAACAAATAGTATCCAGCGTGAATACGATGGTTGTGTTATTCACGAGCGCTACACCACGGGGCGCGGTTATAGTGGCGAAAGTTTGAATATCTATGATGCGCCGCGCAAAGTCTGGCACCAGAGCTGGGTAGATAATAGCGGTACTTTGTTATTGCTTGAGGGGTGCTGGCAGGGCGGTAAGATGGTGCTTGAAGGGCAAAACCTCGCTCCAGAGGGACATAAAATTTTGCACCGCATCACCTGGACACCGAATGCAAATGGCTCTGCGCGCCAATTATGGGAATCTACTGACGTCAAAGGTATATGGGCAGTCGCTTTTGATGGCCTGTACACAAGAAAATAGATGTTGATGACGGGATTGTTGTACTTGAAAATAAACAGGAGAGCCTGATGTCCATCGCAAAATTAGCCCTGACAGTTTTATGCATGACCTGTGCCTGGCATACCCAGGCTTCTGAAATTCTCGAACTACAGGACTATCATGCCAGCGAAGCCAAGGTTGGCAAGACCGGCTCCTGGCTGGGGTTGCAGCAGGCAGGCAAGGGCTGGCGGCTGGTGACTGTCAAGCCCAGCTTCAGAAAAATACCCGATTCCATCAGCGGCGAGGGTGTACGGGTTGCTGCAAACACAGCCAATGTCAGGATGTTGTTGTCCGATCCCGGTTTGAAGGCCGGGGCAGTCAGTGTTTCAGATGAAGTGAAACTGGTCAGCGGCTCTATGGACGAAGAATTCGAATTATCGACCTTGCCATCCTTAGGACAGGAAAGGCTCATGCACTTGCAAGGCAATGAATATAGCCTGCAAAATCGTGAGGGTAAAATTTACCTTAAGGAATCTCTGATTAAGTATCCGAGTATTGATTCAGAAACGTTAATATAAGCCTATTCTCATTGAATCCCGAATGCCATGAAACAGACAACCTTTGCCGAAGGTGGCTTTGAACGCTACGTCAAGACGACGAAGCGAGCAGTGTTTCTCTCCGAGATGAACCAAGTCGTGCCATGGGCTATGCTATGCGAACTGATAGAGCCCCATTATCCCAAGTCAGGTAATGGACGCCCGCCTGTTGGCGTGGAGCGCATGCTACGCATTTATTTCTTGCAACAATGGTTCAACCTGTCTGACCCGGCTGTCGAGGAAGCCTTATACGAATCCGTTTCCATGCGCAGCTT
>NZ_JBMPPI010000046.1:0-37145 GCF_049340245.1 Undibacterium sp. TC4M20W | reverse complement strand
GCATAGCGTTCAAAGCCACCTTCGGCAAATGTTGTCTGTCTCATGGTATTTATGATTCAATGGAAAATAAGCTTATATTACCGTTTCTGAATCATTGCTCGGGGACTTAATCAGAGATTCCTTAATTGTTTATATAAAGTACTCGCTAAAACCGTTGTGCTAAACCTCAGCAAGGATCACATATTTTCTAAATTCATTTTTCAGTGCCAATACATGAGCTGCAAATTGCGCTTCAGTATAGTTAACTTCATCCAGCCATTGCCAGTAGCTGACAGTCAACTCTCCATCATCAATACCTATTGCAACATCAGGGTTTTCGAGATCAAAGACCTGCACATCACATAATCTCAACTGGCGCACGATTCGCTGAGGATTTGCCAGAGACTCCGCAACAATTTTTCTGGCGCAGATATCAAATGAAATATCTTGCCTACCAATTTCAACTATTTTTTCTCCCACAACGACGATTTCCCCACCCTCTTCTTTTGCTCTTTCAAAGTAATGCAAGAGCAGATTTGTTTGTGCTATTTTCTTGTGCGCCAGCGAGAGTAACTTCAGTATCTGGGCGAGCTCTGCAATGATTTTCTCATGATCATCACTGGTCGCCAAAGTCAGGAGAGTTGCTGTATTCTTCAGTCTCATTAAAAATTCTCGTTTAAGCGCATCAACCTGACTGGGGGTAAAAGCTTTATTGAGGTTCAGGAGGAATCTGGTTCAAGGTGACAATTTTTCCTGCACTATCCAGACCAAATACAATAGGCTCGCCACCAGATTGTATGTTTGCAATCAGATTTCTCTTCAAATAATTTGCTGATGCATAGTTGGGATTCGCTTCTACATTCTTTATACCCATTTTATTCATCAACTCTATCGTCGCAGTCCAGCCATCGACTTTATACCAAATCGGTTCCTGGCCTAGCCGGGTTATATATTCATCTATTCCTATTTGAGAAAATAATTCAGCTTGCATAAGCCATTCAGCTCTCCATGTGATTAATATCAAAATAACAAAACCCATTTTAACTTCACCTTGAATTTTTTTCACCAATTAACGTTTACGTTAACGTCAATTCTTGTGCTATTCTAAAAATAACAGGTGCATAGCCCAATCTCTTGGGCTGTGTTAAACGGGAAAGTGGTCGTCCTGATCGCTGTCACTAGCAAGTGACAGCGATCAAGACCCAAGCCCCTGCTGCCTCCGCAACGGTAAGCAAGTGCGGTTACATCATCCACGCCACTGGTCATGCATGACTGGGAAGGCGATGTAACAAGACTTGCAAGCCCGGATACCGGCCTGTTGATCGCTGAGAAAAACATTGCGGAAGGCGGTGTTTGGGATATGGCATGGCACGCCTGATGGCGGGCGGGTGCTTGTCTTCAATATTGTTCTTTCACTGTTTTTCCAAGGTCTGGTCACGTACGGAAGGTGCGTGGCGGGTGTGCGTCCACACGGCGTATGCCCATGGTCAGGATGGTTGCTGCAGCAGGCTTCTATACGTGGCGACTATCTTGTTTTCAGGCATCAGTGCGGCTGTTGTTGCGGGCGTGGCCCGCCGTCTGTCCGTGCGCAATCAGGAAAGTACAGGAAAGCATCATGGCTACTCTTACCAAGGTCCCCAACGTCAAACTGCTGATCAACGGCGAACTGATAGACTCCAAATCCACACAATGGCGCAATGTGATCAACCCGGCCACGCAACAGGTGCTGGCCCATGTGCCGTTTACGACACCTGAAGAAATGCAGGCCGCAGTCGATGCTGCCAAGGCCGCTTTCAAGACCTGGCGCAAGACAGCGATAGGCACACGCGCCCGCATCTTTTTGAAATACCAGCAACTGATACGTGAAAACATGGCCGAGCTGGCAGCGTTGCTGACAGCCGAACAGGGCAAGACCCTGGCCGATGCTGAAGGCGATATCTTCCGCGGCCTGGAAGTGGTCGAGCATGCGGCAAATATCGGCAACCTGCAAATGGGCGAAATCGCCAACAACGTTGCCAGCGGCGTTGATACTTATACCCTGAACCAGCCGCTGGGCGTGTGCGCAGGCATTACCCCTTTCAACTTCCCGGCGATGATACCGCTGTGGATGTTCCCTATGGCGATTGCCTGCGGTAACACCTTCATCCTGAAACCGTCCGAACAAGACCCCATGGTTACCATGCGCCTGGCTGAGCTGGCCATGCAGGCTGGTGTACCACCTGGTGTGCTGAATGTGGTGCATGGTGGTGAAGACATCGTCAATGCGATTTGCGACCACCCTGATATCAAGGCCGTGTCCTTCGTCGGTTCCACCCGCGTAGGCACACATGTGTATAACCGCGCGACGCTGGCGGGCAAACGTGCGCAGTGCATGATGGGTGCCAAGAACCACGCCATCGTCCTGCCAGATGCGAACAAAGAACAAACCCTTAACAACCTTGCCGGTGCTGCCTTTGGTGCTGCTGGCCAGCGTTGCATGGCCTTGTCCGTGGTGATACTGGTTGGTGAAGCCAATCAATGGGTGCCAGACTTGCTGGACCGCGCCCGCAGCCTCAAGATCAATGCGGGTGCTGAAGCCAATACCGACATAGGCCCGGTCATTTCCTGCACCGCCAAAGAACGGGTAGAAAGCCTGATCGCGCAAGGTATTGCTGAAGGTGCGACACTGGTGCTGGATGGCCGTGCGCCGCAAGTGCCAGGCTATGAGCATGGCAACTTCGTTGGACCTACAGTGTTCACTGGCGTCAAGCCCGGCATGCGTGTGTATGAAGAAGAAATCTTTGGCCCGGTATTGTGCATCATGCAGGCAGATACGCTGGCCGACGCTATCGCCATCATCAACGCCAACCCTAACGGCAATGGCACGGCACTGTTCACCCAGTCTGGCGCTGCTGCACGTACCTTTGAAGAAGATATCGACGTAGGCCAGATCGGCATCAACGTGCCTATTCCTGTGCCTGTGCCGCTGTTTTCATTTACCGGTTCACGTGCATCCAAACTCGGTGACCTGGGACCTTATGGCAAGCAGGTCATACAGTTCTACACCCAGACCAAGACCATCACGGCACGCTGGTTTGATGACAGCGTCAGCGCTGGCAAGGTGAATACGACCATCTCGCTGAAATAAGGGGAGGCATCCTAGCCACGGTAGTTGGACAAGTGCAAGTGTGCATTTTTCCAGTTTCCTGGCTAGGCGTGACGACGACGCAGACTAGCGTCTGCTAGGAGGAACAACAACGGCAGGGAGCTGGAAAAGTGTGCAATTGCACTTGTAGCGCTCTCAGCATGTCACACCTTATTGAAAGCGAACAATGGTTAATACACTACTTCATCTATTGACTGCCAATAGCGGTCAACTACCGGGGCTAGGATAATATGGATTTCGAATTGAACGAAGACCAGCGCGCCTACCAGCAATCTGCCCGCAGCTTCGCCGCCCATGAAATGACGGCGCAAGCCGCGCATTGGGATGCCACTTCCCACTTCCCGCTGGACGTTATCGCCCATGCCGGGGAGCTGGGATTTTGCGGGCTGTATGTGCCAGAAGAACTGGGCGGGCTGGGTTTGACGCGGCTGGACGCCGCCATCGTGTTTGAAGAGCTCGCACGCGCCTGCCCTTCGACCACGGCTTACATCACCATACACAATATGGCAAGCTGGATGATCGCCAACTGGGGCACGCCAGAAGTACAGCAAGAATGGGTACCCATGCTGGCCGCAGGCAAGAAACTGGCTTCATATTGCCTCACCGAAGCTGGCTCAGGCTCTGACGCGGCATCACTGCGGACCAGCGCCCGTCTGGATGGTGACAGCTATATCCTCAATGGCAGCAAAGCCTTTATCTCGGGCGCAGGTGCCACCAATATGCTGGTCGTCATGGCCCGCACGGGGGGTGATGGTGCAGGCGGTATCTCTGCCTTTGCCGTACCGGCAGATTTGCCCGGCATAAGCTATGGCAAAAAAGAAGACAAGATGGGCTGGAACAGCCAGCCCACCCGCACTGTCAATTTTGACCAGGTACGCATACCGCGCAGCCACTTGCTGGGCGAAGAAGGCGAAGGCTTTCGTATCGCCATGCGTGGCCTGGACGGTGGCCGCATCAACATCGCCACCTGCTCTATCGGTGCAGCGCAATCGGCCCTCAACAGTGCGCAAGCGTATATGAATGAGCGCATGCAGTTCCAGAAAAAACTGTCTGATTTTCAGGTACTGCAATTCAAGCTGGCCGACATGCAAACCGAGCTGGTGGCCGCACGCCAGATGGTCAGACTGGCAGCCAGCAAGCTCGACAGCAAGGCCGACAACGCCTCAGTGTATTGCGCCATGGCCAAGCGCCTGGCGACCGACACCGGCTTTGCCGTCTGCAATGAAGCCCTGCAAATCCACGGCGGTTACGGCTATATACGTGAATACCCGCTGGAGCGCTTCCTGCGCGATGTCAGGGTGCACCAGATACTCGAAGGCACGAATGAAATCATGCGCGTCATCGTCGCCCGCCACATGCTAAACCAACCCGCAAGCGAGGAATTTTTATGAGCAAGTACGCTAACTACACCAACCTACAATGCGAGATCATAGGTCACACTGCCCTGGTGACCCTGGCCAACCCGCCCGCCAATACCTGGACGGCTGCGGGTTTGCAGGCGTTGACGCAACTGGTCAATGACCTTAATGCTGATGCAGATATCTATAGCCTCGTCATCACAGGTTCAGGCCAGAAATTCTTTTCAGCCGGCGCAGATTTGAAGCTGTTTGCCGATGGCGACAAGGCCGTGGCACTGGACATGGCACGCCGCTTTGGTGAAGCATTTGAAACCCTGAGCCGCTTCCGTGGTGTTTCCATCGCTGCCATCAATGGCTACGCCATGGGCGGTGGCCTGGAATGCGCACTTGCCTGTGATTTGCGCATTGCCGAAACCCAGGCGCAAATGGCCTTGCCAGAAGCCGCAGTGGGCTTGCTGCCCTGCGCTGGCGGCACGCAAAATCTTGCCTGGCTGGTCGGCGAAGGCTGGGCCAAGCGCCTGATCTTGTGCGGTGAACGTGTCGATGCTGCCACTGCTCTGCGCATAGGTCTGGTAGAAGAAGTCGTCGCCACCGGCGGCGCACTGGAACACGCACTGGCCCTGGCCAAACAGGTTGGCAAGCAAAGCCCCAGCAGCGTCAAGGCATGCAAGCAACTGATACAAGGCGCACGCCAGCAACCGATGAACACCGTGCTGCCACAAGAACGCGAAGCCTTCCTGGCCCTGTTTGATACCGCCGATCAAAAAGAAGGTGTCACTGCCTTTTTGGAAAAACGTCCACCCGTGTGGAGGAATGCATGAGCGATGCTCCAGTCCTGTTCCACACCCTGCCTGCCACCAATGGCATGCAGCTAGGCGTGGCCACCCTCAATTCAGAAAAAACCCTGAATGCCCTGTCCAAAGAGATGGTGCAATTACTGGGCAAGCAATTGCAAGCGTGGGATGAAGATGACAGCATTGCCATGGTGGTCTTGCAAGCGGCTGGCGAGAAAGCATTTTGCGCAGGCGGCGACTTGCAAAACCTGTACGCCAGCATGCGCGAGCATCATGCATCCGATAAAAAGGACGATCTGCTCGGCAATGCCTATGCCCTGGATTTTTTTGAACAGGAATACCGCCTCGACTATCAAATCCATACTTACCGCAAACCCATCTTATGCTGGGGCCATGGCATCGTCATGGGTGGTGGTATAGGCTTGATGGCCGGTGCCAGCCACCGCGTGGTCACAGAAAAATCCCGCCTCGCCATGCCTGAGATTGCGATTGGCCTGTTCCCCGACGTAGGCGGCACCTGGTTTTTGAACCGTATGCCGGGCAAGCTGGGTTTATTCCTGGCATTGACAGGTGCCAACATCAATGCCAGCGACGCCGTATTTGTGAAGCTGGCCGACCTGCAATTGCCGCACGAGAGCAAGGCAGAGCTGCTGGCCCGCCTACAAGCCTGCGAATGGAGCACACAAGCAGAAAACAACCATCTGCGCCTGAGCCATATCCTGCATGAGCAGCAACGCAATGCCAACCTGGTCAGCAGCGCCGGGCCATTGCGCCAGCATTTTGATCTCATCAATCAACTGTGCAGTGCCGCTGACCTGAGCACCATCATCGGCAATATCTGCCAGCTTGATGTGAACTTGTTGAACGACGATGTGTGGCTGCAAAAAGCCGTCAGCAGCCTGCAAAAAGGCAGCCCGACCTCTGCCTGGCTGGCACATGCCCTGCAGGAAAGAGGCAAGCATTTGTCGCTGGCAGAAATCTTCCGCATGGAGTTGGTTGCAGCACTCGCCTGTGCGCAAGGCCATGATTTTGCGGAAGGGATACGGGCCTTGATTGTCGATAAGGATCAGAAACCGCAATGGTTGCCGGGTAGTTTGGAGGCATTGCAGCCGCAGGATGGTGAGCGTTACTTTGCGCGCCTTTGGAGCGCAGAGCAGCATCCATTGCGGGATTTGGGTGTGATTGAAAATATACAAAAAAGAGCTGCGTAAGTATCAATGAAGCTGCAATTCGTAGGTTGGGCTACGCCTCATCAGCCCAACACTGTGCGGTTGAAAAACGACGTACGTTATTGCAAGGCCGAGTGTTGGGCTGGTAAAGCGTAGCCCAACCTACGGAAAACGCCCGCCAATCTGAACAAAGAACACGTAAAACAAGGAGATAACCACATGTCAAACCAATCCAAAATCGCCTTCATCGGCCTCGGCAACATGGGCGCCCCCATGGCCCTTAACCTGCTCAAGGCAGGCTACCCACTCACCGTCTTCGACCTCTCCCCCACTGCCCTCAAAACACTGGCAGACGCCGGTGCACTAGCCGCAGGCAACGCAAAACAGGCCATAGAAGGCGCGGACATCGTCATCAGCATGCTGCCCGCCAGCCGCCATGTAGAAAGCCTCTATCTCGGCGATGACGGCATACTCGCTCACATCGCCGATGGTGCACTGATCATAGACTGCAGCACCATCGCCCCACAATCAGCCAAGAAAGTCGCACAAGCAGCAGTCGCACGTGGGCTGGCAATGGTGGATGCGCCAGTCTCAGGCGGTACAGCAGGTGCAGCAGCAGGCACACTAACCTTCATCGTCGGCGGCAGCACGGCAGACCTGGAACGCGCCCGCCCAGTGCTTAACGCCATGGGCAAGAACATCTTCCACGCTGGTGAACATGGTGCAGGGCAAACCGCCAAAATCTGCAATAACATGTTGCTAGGCATACTCATGGCAGGCACGGCAGAGGCGCTGGCACTGGGTGTGGCTAACGGACTTGATCCCAAAGTGTTGTCTGACATCATGAGCAAAAGCTCAGGCCGCAACTGGGCGCTGGAACTGTACAACCCCTACCCCGGCGTCATGGAAAATGCACCCGCATCACGCGGCTACACCGGTGGCTTTGGCGTAGATCTGATGCTCAAGGACCTGGGCCTGGCAACCGAGGCAGCGCTGGGTAGCAATTCCAGTATCCCGCTGGGTGAAGCAGTGCGCAATCTGTACGGCATTCATAGCAAGACCGGTGCTGGTGGCAAGGATTTTTCCAGCATACTCGAGCTGCTTCAGAAAAAGGAATAAAAATACTGAGGCGCGGGCGCGATGACAATCGCTACACAAAGCGATATGCTAGCGCCCATGACTACTCAAGCACACGCCTACCACTACCTGCAAGCCTCGGCACTGACAAACGATGTCAGGCCCAGGCTGCAACTGGCCACATCTGGCAGTGACGACAAAGCAGCAGTCGCCCACCCGCACTTCTTTGAAGGTCTGCTGAAGCAGCCGCGCCTGTCGGCTGAATTGCTGACTGCTGTCCATATCATCGTCGGTTCACGCTTTTTCACACCTGCCAATACCCTGGCAAAAAACCTCATGCTGGCTGACCCAGTCGTTACATCTGGCGGCGGTATCTTGCGTTTTGAAGGTTTCTCTTCCTGTTGCAGCGCCTATGTGCGTGTCGACATGCTGCCGGACAGTTATGAGGGTGATATCGTCGGCAAGGGCACGACCAACGTCGATTTCAATGCTCCCATGCGGGCAGCGCTGGCAAGAGTACGCGATGCATCAGGTCTGGCACTTTCAGTCGGACAGGACGCATTTACCCTGCATGTCGGTGGCAATAGCGTTGTCGAGAAAAAAGTCGAACTGCCACTGCGCTGGATACGTGGCATGCTGGAAGTACAATCTTACCAGGCTGGCATGCGCAAGATCGTTGAAGTCAGCGGAGCTGAAGCCCTGCGTTTCTTGCGCTCTTTACCCAAGACATCGACCAGCAAGACACCGCTGTGGATATCGCATGGCCCCTTTGGCCTGCGCACCACAACCAGGCCAGAACCGAATAGCATACGCCTGGTCGACAGCACCCGTCTGCGTGTGCTGGAAGCCTTGCTGCCGCGCGTAAAGTCCATGGCAATTTTTGCTGACGAAGCGCAGCAAGCCAGTGCCTGGGTCTTGCAATTTTCTGGTGCCCGCCTGACGCTGGCCCTGAGCGCCGAAGTCTGGCGCGGTTTTTCTGGCGAAGGCCAGGCCCTGCGCGCACTGATGAATATGCAGAACGCCGATGCTCTGCCCCGCCTGCGCGCTCTCTTGCAATGGCAATCTTCATTGCAAGTCCCTGCACTGGCAGAGCAACTGGATTTACCGCAAGCCAGCATAGAAGACAGCCTGCGTATACTCGGCGTCTCTGGTCTGCTGGGTTTTGATGTAACAGAAGGCAGTTACTTCCACCGAGTACTACCACTGGATTTAGGCATGGCAGAAGACTTGCACCCACGCCTGGCTGCTGCCCGTGAACTGATAAAAGACAATGCGGTCAGCATCATAAAAAAACAGCCACTTGAAGCCAGCGTGCAGAGCGCAGATATCCAGCACCGTGTGCGCGAAGTTGACGGTGAATTACGTTGCACCTGTCCCTGGTATGCCAAGCACCAAGGTTTGCGCGGGCCTTGCAAGCATGTACTGGCAGTTGAAGCAATGACAGAAAATTAGGATACCCATGGCAGAACAAAAAATTGAAGCAGCATTCGCAGCCAAGACTCCACTCGAAGAATTTGTAGTTGCAGGTAATTACCAAGGCATGATGGCTTATCTGCAAGCGCATGACAAAACTCAGTGGTCGCAACACAGAACTAGTGTGATGCGCATGAACAAAGTCATGGAGAAGTCACGCTATACCATGGATATGAGCAAGTCTGCCTGGCGCAGCAATGTCACTGCCCAGCAATGGCAATGCCTGCGTTCTGCGATCTTTTTATGTTGCACGACAAATGATGTTGCTGAAAATTCCTGGATGTTTTTTATCAAGCCAGAAGAACTGGTCGAATTATGGAAAGCCTATACACCACCATCGACTGAAAATTTGGTATCAAATATGGTGTCGCGTAACCAGGGAAGTTTTCGTATCATACAAAGCCTGCTAATCAGTGGCCTGGCAGAACGCCCCACACATGACAATTACCTCCTGGGTTTGCTGAGCCAGGAAATACATTCAGACCGCGTACCCGATGTAGCTTACTGGATAAAACACGATCCAGAATTATTGCAAGGCCCATTGCTGCAGTTGTTCGATATCGAGGGAACGACAGATATCAGTCTGGCCGGGCGCGATAAATATACTCATAATTCTGCCCACACCTGGCAACAGTTATTCTTGAATTTGTGCCAGCAAGGCGTGTATAGCCGCGAGCTGTTGCTGGATAAAACCCTGGGTGCGCTGGAAAAAGACTGGATACAATTCCGCTCTGGCTGGTTCTCGCGCTTTCATGATGCACTGGCACCAACAGTAGAAGAAATGCGCGTTTTCAACGAACGCTATCTGGGTCTGTGCCACAGCCGCATCCCGCCTACTGTCAGCATGGCGCTCAAGGTGCTGGGCACTTTGCAGGCTGCAGACGCCATCAGCAATACTGCCTTGCTGACAGCGCTGCAACCCCTGTTGTCATCTGCCGTCAAGGCGCAAGTGGATGCCGCCCTGAAATTGCTCGACCAGATCATACTGAAAGATGCCAGCCTGGCGCAGGAAGCGGCATCTATTGCCGTGTTTGGCTTACTGCATGAAGCAGCAGACATGCAAAAGAAAATCATCAGCCGCCTGAGTAAATGGGGCATGGATGCGGCTACGCAAGAGCAAGCCAGGCAATTGTTACCCCAGGTTGCAGCCAGTAACCGTAATGCTTTGATGGCTTTACTGGGAACTCCTGCTGCTGATACTTCCAAGCCATCAGCCATTATCCAGATATCGCAGGCATTACCCATTTTGCAACCTCTGCCATCGCCCATAGCAGAGAGCCGCGCCCTGCCAATCATCAGTGATATTGACGCACTCATCGAAGCCTGCGCCTATATCTTTGAAAACAATGATGACACTGACTGTTTTGAAACCGTCCTCCATGCCCTGTTGAAGCTGGCACCATTTTCTGCTGATGATAAAAAACGCTTTGCTCCAGTACTGAAACGCGCACAAAAACTGAAACCCAGTTCGGATAATTGGCGCAATATGGACAAACCACTGGCGCGTGAACTGGCGCGCCTGCTGGTATTTATATTTGAAGCAGAAAGACTGCCGCCCTCCAGCAGTTTTACCAAAGGCCGTTTCGATGTGCATAGCGTCATCTGTCAGCGCACTGACGATTTGATGGATATCCTGGCGCAGGGCAAATCAGTGCCACCAATCGCGGCACCTAGTCATCAACGTGGCTATATAGACCCTGCCATCTTGATAGAACGAACACGCGAGCAACATGCACTAGGCTTGCAACAACCATTGCAAGAGCAGGTACTCAGCCTCTTGCGTCTGGCTCCAAGTAATGAAGCCAGCCTGCGCGAGCAAGCTGCCAGCTTGCCGGACACGCCTTATCACAATGCCTTGCGCTACGCCCTGGGCTCACAAGTCAGCATACCTGCCAAAGGCAAGGACAGCTCCCTGTATATCGCCGCCGCCCGCGCCCGTTACCCGGATGAAGACGATGTCAACCTCATCCAGTTATATGGTGACTTTGGGCCAGATGGCGCGCATGCTGCACGCTATCGTTTTGAGATAGAGGTCAGCAAGAATGAAGTTTACACCTTCTATCACAGTCACTTGCGTACCACACCAACACCCAGGGCCATAGACCAGGCTTATCTGAGTATCTTGCGTCACCCCCAGGTTATAGAGGATCAAGGCTATTTCCATCGCACAGAAGGTTTTGGTGGCAATAATGAGGGCCAGATTCGCTGGTCGGCCAGCATGATACCTTCCAGCCTCGAAGCCGTCTTTGCCGAAGGTGCCCATGCCATTGCCAACAATCTCGACTGGTGGGAAGCAGCGTGGTATAACAAGGCTTATCTGAACCTCTTGCTTGACCCCACAGTACCCATGAGCAGCAGCGCCATCATGCTGTTGGCCTTTACACTGGCGGGTAAAGAGCCTGGCCAGACTGCAGTCGCGATAGATGCCCTGGTCGCCAGTTGGCTGGAAGGACGTCTCGACGCAACAGCTCTTGCCAGCGCCATTCACGGCCTGCTGGCAACGCCACAAGTCAAGGCCAGCCGCTATGCCAAAAGCCTGGCGACGGCAGCACGTGCCCATGTACTGGCACCACAACTGGTGTTTCAACTACTCTGTACCATGGTGACACAAAGCCCACAATCACCTCCTAAAGACATGGCAGCCCTGCTGGAGCTTTTGCACGAATTACGCCTTGAAGTGAAACAAACTCTGCCTGAACATACTCTGGCAGCCCTGCGTGATATGCAGATCGGTGGAAAAGGCAAGGCAGCACTGAAGGCACTGCTAGCTGGATAATACTCGCCAGTTGAGAGTAGACTTGTCTCCCGGAATAAGGCAAGCCCTACTCTAGTTGCAACACCTTGAAATTATTCCGCCCCGCCTTCTTGGCCAGGTACAGGGCTTCATCCGCCTTCTTCAGCATCTCGCCAGCATTGGAATTATGTTCTGACGAAATCGCGACACCTATGCTGGTGGTTACCATCAGGGGTTTGCCTTCTATATCAAAAGGCGTGGTCATGGCTTGCACGATTTTGCTGGCGACCATGTCGGCTTCGTTATGCATGTTCAGGCCTTCGAGTACGATGACGAATTCATCACCTGCGAGGCGGCCTGCAAGATCAGTTTGACGTATGCAGTGCTTAAGGCGGCTGGCAAATTCCTGCAAGACCAGGTCGCCGGCATGGTGGCCCAGGCTGTCGTTGATGCTCTTGAATTTATCGACATCCAGGAACATCATCGCCATCAGGCGGCCTGTACGTTGTGAACGGGCGCTGGCCTGTTCCATTCTTTCATTGATCTGGTTACGGTTGGGCAGGCCGGTCAGGGTGTCAAACCTGGCCAGGGCCAGCAACTGTCTCTCAACAGCCTTAGCGTCACTGATATCGTTGATGAGACTATTGACACCGACCACTTTGCCGTTGTCATCATATTGCGGCACATACGTGGCATGGTAATGACCGGTCTTGCCCGCGACGCTGATCTCGGTTTCAAATTCGGTTTTTTCACCTGCCATAGCGAGTTTGTAATGCACGTGATGTTCTTGCTGCATGGCGCCAGACAGCAGCGATAATACCGGCTGGCAGCGTATCTCGGACAAGGGCAGATTGAACCAGGTTTCATACGGGCGGTTCACAAACTGATAGCGGTTTTCACTATCGATAAGGCTGACAAAGGCTGGGATATTGTCGGCAATGGTGCGCAGCAGGCCTTCGCTGGCAGCGAGTTTGAGCTCTGCCTCTTTGCGTGCGGTGATGTCGATGACCATGGAATAATAACCCAGGGTGGCACCCTCGGCATTGGTGTCGGGCACGTATTCATACTGCAAAAAGCGCTTGATATCACGCTCAGGCGCATAGCGTTCAAACGAGATTTTTTCGCCATGCAGGGCACGCTGCATATTGTCTTTCAATTCAAGATATGATTGCTCACCAAACACTTCGCGCACGGTCTTACCCAGCAGATGTGCAGGTTCGAGACCGGGGATCTGGCCGTAATTGCGGTTGCAGAACTGGTAGCGTTCGCTGGCATCGACATAAGCGATCATCGCCGGCACATTGTCGGTGATGGTGCGTACACGTTTTTCACTGCGCGTCAGATCATCCTGCACGCGCTTGAATTCGGTGACGTCTTCTACCAGTACAAAAAAGCCATCGACCTGGCCGGCCTTGTTAAAGTCTGGCACATAGGTCACCCTGTCCCACTCCCAATAACCATAGCGCTCGATGCGGCGCTCAAAGCAAGTCCATTCCCCATTCAAGACCTGGGTCACATATGGTTTAGTCTGGCGATAAAATTCCGGAGTAGAAATCTGCTTGATGGTCTGTCCTATCGCCTGTTGCGCTGTGAGACCAAACAAGTGCTCTATGCGCTTGTTGACGAAAGTATATTGCTCGCGATAATCGACATAGGCGATAAAGGCTGACATATTGTCTGCAATCAGGCGCAGTTTCTTTTCACTGGCGCTCAGGGCTGCCTCGGCATCCCTGCGTTTGATCATGGCATCATCAAAGGCCTTGGCCAGGTCGCCTATTTCGTCTCTGGGATATTCCTTGCTTGCTTGTTCCACCAGAAAATTGGCGTCGGCATTATTGACCTTATCGCGCAATTTTTGTAAAGGCGCGAGTTGCCAGTACATGAACCACCAGACCAGCAACAACAAACTCAGCAGTAATGCCAGGCTGAGCAAGACTGCTTCACGCCTCACTTTGGCGACGATGCTAAAGGCTTCGTTGGTAGGAAATACACCAGCAACCATCCAGCCTACCGACTTCAGGCGTCGGTAACTCAGTATGGCTTCATCTTTGGTATTGTCGTTGGTAGTCAGACTACCTTCCAGTGCATTGAATGCAGTTTCGGGTATCTGGTTTTTGTCTGGTGATTCGCGGCTGTTTTTTAATATCTGCCTGTGATCAGGATGCGTTACAAAAACGCCCTCGGTCGTCAGCACATAAAAATAGCCTTGCTCACCGATTTTGGCGGTTGCCAGGTCAGCCAGAAAGCTGTCCTGCGTCAGCTCTATGGTACCCACCAGTACCAGCAGCATATGGCCGCTGGGGTCAAAGACAGGCACACAAACCACGACCAGAGGCCGCCCGGACAGGCCACTTTTCAAAGGGTTCGATATGGTGATCTTTTTTTGTTTAATCGCCCTTTGAAAATAGTCGCGGCTGCTGATATTGAGCTGGCCTTTGGTGTCGGGGTTGTCCATGTTGGCCACGATGTCACCACGCACATCAAACACGGCCAGATTATCAAACAAGCCATCAAGACTGTGATAACGCTCGATAAAGCTCTGGACGTTCTGCTCACTGATGTCACCTGATCCCAGGTCACTGGCCAGACGGATCAGGGCATTTTTCCGGAGTTCTACCTTTTGGTCAATTTCATTGCCCAGATTGGCGATCAGGCTGGACTGCCTGGCGACGATGAGTTTTTCCAATGCGCTTTCAAATACAGACGAAGCCAGCGCATACAGCAAACTCAGGGAGAGGACAAAGAAAATCGCCACCGCCACGGTCAGGCGGGTTTTCAAGGTGATATCGCGGATACGGAATATACGAAATAGCGGGGCTGATGACATATCATTCGGCAATCAAAGAGCAATCACGATGATCTTAGCACCCGCCTGTACAAGGGCAACATATTTTCAGGCTTACACTGGCTGGCAGATTGCAAATCTATGTGCCATGCCAGTCTTGCCCCAGTGGCAAGCTCAACTCAGCCAGGGGACAGCGATGTAAAAACGCGACAATCACTGCCTGGAAGTGGCCGTCCACCAGAAAAATGCTACATCAGGAAAACCGGCCCAGACTGTCGTCCGTCAAGATAACTGCGCTGCCCATGTCCGTAATCAGGGCAGATTGGCCCTGCTGGCGGTCTGGCACGCAAATCGGCACATCATTGGCACCCGGCTGATCGTCACAGTCAGGTGCCTGTGGTCTGTCAGTGGCAGTATCATTGTTGGTATCACTGCGGGAATCACTGCGGGAATCACTGCGGGAATCACTGCGGGTATCACTGCGGGTATCGTCGTGGCCATAGTAAGCATTGTCGGTATAGCTGACCGTACCCAGGTAAATCCAGGCACGGTTATCGTCATAACTATAGTTACTGGTCATATCGCTGGCAGGGTAATCATGTTCAGCCGCTGGCCCTGGTGCCTCCCCTCTGACGCGACGCGCGGCCAGTTCACGGGTCTGCATGGCCAGTTGGTGTATCTGGCGCTGCATGGCTGGTGGGATATCACCACTGAGGCCGCGCAATTCTTCCAGCGCCTGCAACAGGTCCAGGTCGCTGTAGTACAACTGTTCCAGGTTTTGTATCAGTCCCTTGACGGCCGTCACTTGCTCATCAAGCGCATCAAAGTAGCTGCCCTGTTGGTGGTTGAGGAAAAAAGCCAGGCGGGTCTTTAAAATGATCATGGCATTGTCGCTGCCAGAACGGCTGAACAGGCCCAATATCTTGCGGTTTTCCCGGAAGGTCTCGCGCACCAGATCATCGACAAAGCCAGGGAAATGCTGTTCCAGCGCCAACAGTGCTGCCGATGAAAAATCCGGCAACACGCGCTCCACCTGCCCTTCCAGCGCCTGCTTGCGCGCGGCCCGTTGCTGCTCCAGCAAGGCGCTTTGCGCAGCGATCTGCTCCTTGGTGGCCTGGGTGGATAGCTTCAGACCCGCGATGGCGACATCAATATCTGACAGGGCAGGATCCAGCAAGGCTGCATAATCATAGCTGAGGTCGTAATTAGACATAATTTTCTTTCACGGCAAGGGACTGTTTTGTAGCTGGGATTGTTCGCCATCTTCACGGCGGGACTGGAAATAATCAATGAAATACTGGCGCAGGCGCGGCTTGCGCATATCGGCATGCCACTCCAGCGGGCGTCCTGGCTGCTGCTGCAAATCCGTCCAGGGATTAAACCCCAGGTCGGTGATCTCATGCATGCGCAGGAAATAGCGACGGTGCTGTGCCTCGCCATGCCACAGGTGGCGGATTTCACCAGCCACCACACCCAGCCTGCCCTGCACCTGTTCATAAAAGCGCTGGCCCCAGGCTTGCAGATGCTGTATCTGCGCACGGTCATGCTTCAAGGCATTCTGTATGCAAAAGTTATAGTCGCCATAAATCGCATGCGCCATGAAATGATCTGCACTGCCAGAAATCGCCGCCTCATACAGACCCACGCTATCAAAAAGACTGCGTCGCATGGCCCAGCCATAACCGGTATGGCCGTGGGTATCATAACGCCCCGCATGCAAGGTAGCAGGTTGCACCTGCATGACGGCAGCAAAAGAGCGGACGCGGTCGGGCGCGGCACCTGTACCGCCATCTTGCTCCAGGCGCAGGCAACTATCCCACACTTGTGCCACCGGGTATTGCTGCAGCACCGCCACCAGTTCGCTTGCCCAATTTTTATTCTCAAACACGATATCGCAATCCAGCCAGGCCACATAGCGGCAAGTGGCAGGCAACCAGGATGCTGCCAGGTTCAGCAGCCTTTCCTTTTGCCACAGCAAGGTGGCTGAACGCAGTTGCAAGACATCCAGTGCCGCAGGCAATTCAAAAGGCGCATCGCCAAATGCACATTCAACGGTAATACAAGTCACCCCAGCCGCCCGCATGCCCTGCATGAAGACATCATAATTCTGCCTGCGCGAGACATAGCGGCAGGGGTTGAAGTAAGTGGTGAGAATGACTAGTTCAGACATGATGTGATAATAATTGCACTTGGCAAATGCAATAACAGCTCACTTGTTATAATGCAAAATCAATACTATACGCTAGGCACTCATGCGCATACAAATCCTGTCTGACCTGCACCTTGAAGCCTGGGGTGATACCGCACCTCTTATTGACCCTGCCATCAGCCAGCCTGATGTGGTGGTGCTGGCCGGCGATATCCACAGCGGCAGCAAGGCAGTGAGCTGGGCAGCGCAACAGTTTGCTGGCATCCCTGTGCTGTATGTGCATGGCAATCATGAAGCCTATGGCAAAAACCTGGAAGACATGCAGGCTGATGTTGCCCGCGCCTGTGAGGTTACGGACAATGTGCACTTTCTTAATGCCCGTGAATACCAGATAGGCGACATACGCTTTCTGGGTGCAACGCTATGGACAGATTTTTGCCTGTTTGGCGAAGAGCAGCGTCCCTACGCCATGACAGAGGCTGCCGACCTGATGCCCGATTATCAGCGCATCACCCTGGCTGAACAAGGTTATCGCAAACTGGAAGCAGCGGACACCGCACTCATCCATGCGCGACAAAAATCCTGGCTCAATAAAAGACTCAATACCAGCTTTGAGGGCCGCACTGTCGTCGTCAGCCACATGGCACCGTCGATACAGTCGGTAGCGCCGCGCTATGCGGATGATTTGCTATCCGCCGCCTTTGCTTCTGAATTAGACGTGCTGGCGCAAAAAGCTGATCTTTGGATACACGGCCACATGCATGACAGCTTTGATTATCGCCTGGGAAAATGCCGCGTCATCTGTAACCCTTGCGGCTATCCCCTGCACAATGGCAGGATGGAGAATGCGCAGTTTGACCCGCACCTGGTTGTGAATATATGACAAGCCTGTGCAAATGAAAAAACCTGGCATCCCCCTGGTCGCCCTATTGCTTTATGTGTCAGGCCTGTGCTGTTTCATACTGCCTGTGGTTTTTCCTGCTTTGCAGTTTGATGGCGGCTTTGGATATATGTTCGTGCTGTACTACCTGTGCGGCATCATTTTTTTGCTTGCAGGTTTCATTTTTCACTCCTGGGTCAAGTCAGGTAATGCCGCAGCTCACGCACGGTTACTTGAAGGTATAGAAAAGGATACGGTTTCACATCGACTGGGAGAAGGCCAGGAGAGGGGTCAACAGGATTGATGAGAATTTGAATACTACGCAGAAAGGAATAAGACATGAAAACAGACTGGCACAGCCTCGACATCTCACGCACCACTGTCGTCGATAAAGACTACAAGAACACGCAAAACGTCAGGCGCTTTTTAAGTGCTGAATGCGGTGCTGACTTCAAGCTTGACCGCAACTTCATGGCCTGGATCATCAATGGCGAGCACAAGACCATGGGGGATGTGGCAGATGAATGGCAACGACTTTACGCTGGAAGCGTAAAGCCCGTTTGATCATTTTCCAGCCTGTCTTGCCGCGCCAGGAGTACAAGACAGACATACAAGACAGGCCAAAAAATCAATCATCTCAGAGCAAGCAACTCAACCCAGCCACAGCTTGAACTCTATGCCGTTTTGTATCGTGCCTATGACCTGTGCCTGGTTCTCGGTACTTTCACAGAAGCTCGCCAGTGCACCGGCGGCCGTGATCTGGCCTTTGCTTAACTGATTGTTCCAGTAATCAAAACCCGCCTGGTCTGGCGCACGGTGCAAGACGTTTTGGTAAAAATTCGTGATCAGCGTCGTGGTCGATGGGTTGGCACCATACAGCTTCTGGAATTCAGCCGACTGGAAAAAACCTGCTGCCACCGTCGTCAGGCTGGAACCCTTGTCCATGTCCTTGATCCAGTAACCCAGGCCTTCAAGATCAGGCTTGCGGCCAAATGCAGCCTGGTACAGGCGATAAGCCTGGCCTGCCGTGCCATTGATGTCGAGCGCGATGCTCTTGTCAGAAAACTGCAGGCGTTCGACGTTGAACAGGCTGTCGATATCACCATTCGATTTGACGCGCAACTGAAAAGCCGAACCAACCGGGGTAATTGCAAAATTGCTGGCATTGCCAGCCATGATGACGGTGTCCATGCCAGTGCCGCCATCGATATTATGATTGCCTGTGCCAACATTGATGGCATCATTGCCGCTGCCAGCATTGACGTGCAAACGGCCGCCGCCACCATTGATGGTGATCAGGTCGGCACCTGCGCCTGAGGCGATCAGGTAATCCGAATACATGACGCCAGGTAAATCGACACTGATGACATCTGCACCGGAAAACGAAGACTCATCAGCCAGCAGTTTTTCATCTATCTGCTGGTTGGCTGACAAAGACACAGAAACGCCAGTGATGCGGTTGTAGCTGCCATCATAGTATTCAGTGACTGAAGAATTCATCACACCGCTGACGCTGGACTTGCTCAAACCCTGTGCCACGCTGTTGCTGTTGGATGAAAGATTGAAATTGCCTTCCACAATAGTCGATGCAATGTATTTGTCGGCAGTTGCCGTCACCTTGCTGATGGTACCTACATTATTGCTATTGACGTCGCCACGGATGGCACCCTTGACAGTGATATAGACATTCCCTGTCACCGGATCATAGCTGGGACTATAAGCAGGTAATAAGGTAGAAAACGACAAGTCAGTCAGCAGAGCACTGGTCGGTGTAATGGAGACAGAATTGGCACCATTGATGGTGGTATTGGCGTAGTTGAAATTGAACTGACCACCTTCAACAATCGACATTACCCCGCTGTAATACAAGCTCAACTTTGTCGCCGAGGCCTTGCCTGCTGCAGCATAGGGGTCGTCGAGCACCAGTCCAGTATAAGTCATGCTGGCACCGTCAGGGAAGGAAAACCTCGCCTGATTACCGCCAAAATCGAGTGCAGAATAATACGCATGATCTCTGGCCCAAAGCGCACCCAGTTTAGGGAAAACATCAAACAAAGTCCCCAGGCTGCCATTGGTAGGAGGCGATTTGATCAATTGCTGGTAATTAGCGTTAACCATGTTTTGAGACAGTTTGATATTGATGTTTGCCATAAATGAAATTTATCTGAATGTGGGAACTGGTTCACTACCTCAAGCTGCAGCATGCACATGGCTGCCAGGCAGATGAAACGGATGTCTTGCTTGAATGCATGTATGACATGCAAAGAATTTCACGGCAATTGTAACATTTTGTCTCAATTTGAATATGACAATGCTATTTCCTAAATCTTGTTCACCGACAAGTACTCATTTCACCCAGGGCATATATTTTTCTTATGACTGTCAAATGGATATTCATAGCAAAATTAATTGCAATTTAAATAATGATCATTTATATTTTCAGAATAACAATTTAGAAAATATATTTTCAATCTTCATTTGGTCTTGAAGCCCTGAATGACAATTTCCTGGAGTAGGCATGAAACAACTGCGCGTACTATCGATCTTACTGGTGATGTTCAACCTGGCTGCCTGCGACAGAGGCTGGTCCAGCCAGCGCTATGAGCTGGTGGCGGCATCCGACGGCAAGGTCTATAGAATCGATTCGCAATCCGGCACCGTTCACTATGTCACAGCCGAGAAAATGCAGGCCCTTAACGATGGCCTGCCGACTCTGCATGTGGGTGAGTATTACCAGATGGCCGATGCCGATGGCAACAGCAAATACCTGAAGTATCTGGGTAACGGACAATTTGAAAAAAGCCCGGCGTCCAGCCAGGTGAAGTGATTGCCAGCAAAGGCAGCCGCAGCCGCCTTATGCTTCAGTTCATTAACGGTGGCCATTGATGTGCTTCTGCCTGACAGTGCTGGCACCACGCATACAGCGCGTCATACATGACCATGCCATGTCTTAGCATGATGTGGTCATCTACAAAGGTTTTTGACAAGCCCAGTGACAAGGCATACAGGCCTGCCGATTGCGCCGTCAAATCCAGCTTGCCGGTGTCTGCGCCACGGACGATGGTCGCCAGGATTTGCAAGGCAGGATCGGCCATTGCATATTTCTTCAGGAAAGCATCAAAACTGCACAAGTCACCGACATGGCTCAATTCCACGCCAGGAATGTCATACGGTATGGCAGCGGTTTCTGTGGCGATGCGCAAGACATCGGTA
Organism: Undibacterium sp. TC4M20W; assembly: GCF_049340245.1. Taxonomy (NCBI): domain Bacteria; kingdom Pseudomonadati; phylum Pseudomonadota; class Betaproteobacteria; order Burkholderiales; family Oxalobacteraceae; genus Undibacterium; species Undibacterium sp. TC4M20W. The sequence goes on along the minus strand of NZ_JBMPPI010000046.1, from coordinate 16,389 downwards.
TCAGGCACATATAAGAATTCTGCTTCACTGTCGATGAAATTCACGATCAGCCAGGGGCAGGCAATGCGGTCTATCTTGGGTCGTTCACGGGTGATCCATTGCATGATTGTTCTCCCACGATGATGACAGGACTTAGCCTGCCCGTCTGGCCAGCATGCCGCCAGCCTGTTTGTAGGCTTCCAGCCCACCTTCGAGGTATCGTGCTGCGATACCCGCTTCATTAAGAGCGCTGGCGCAATTAATACCGACTTCATGTCCCTTGATGCAATACACAACGACATTCTGTTGCTGTGTCAGCGCCGGTGCCCAGTTAGTCACCTGCTCAGGGTCCAGCCAGACTGCCCCGACAACCTGCAAGCTGTCAGCTTCAAAGGCCGGACGCCTGCGTACATCAATCACGGCTGGCGGGTTGGCACTGCTTAATTCACGCATGAATTCTGCAACGCTGACAATTTGCGTTGTTTGTTCTGTTTGTTCAGTTTGTTTCATTTCCAACTCCTCTAAGGGTGAAGCAAGGGGTAAATGAGCAGACCCAGAACCGCTGCAGCCGCAACGATGACGGGTTCCTGTAACTTCTTGAACTTCCACAACAGGAAGATACTGACCAGGGCAATCACTGCCGTCGGTACATCCAGTATTGAGCGCCTGGCAATGACCAGCACAGAACCGGCAATCGCACCTATCGCTGCCGCCGTGATGCCATCGACAAAAGCAATCACACCGGGCAACTTGCCATATTTTTTAAAGTAAGGTGCCGGGATGACAGTGAACAGATAGCAGGGCAAAAAGGTAGCCAGCGCAGCCACTGTTGCCCCCGGCAAACCCGCTACCAGGTAGCCGATAAAACCCACCGTGATGACCACTGGCCCGGGCGTGATCATGGCAACTGCAACGGCATCGACAAACTGCTTGTCCGTCAGCCAGTGATGTTCAGTCACTACACCGCCATACAGGAAAGGGACAATCGCCAGGCCAGAACCAAATACAAAGGCCCCGGCCTTGGCAAAGAAGATGGCGATCTGTGTTAACAGCGAGGCGTCTTGCGTAGCCAGCATGCTGCCTATGACGGGTAATTGCAGCAGCGTCAGGCCGGGCAGTTTGCTACCACCCAGCCATGCAGGTGGTGCACGCAACAGCCAGACCAGCACACCGGCAGCGATAAACAGCCAGGCGATTTCTGTCTCGGTGATAAAGGTCAGTGCTGCCAGCAAAAGATAAATAGCCCATAGCAGCTTGTCCTTGCCTATGCTTTTTTGCGTGAGCTTTTTGGTGCTCATGACGATGATGCCAACCACCGCAGCACCGACACCATAAAACACTGCCTGCATCCAGGTAAGGCCGCCATAGCTGGTATAAGCCCAACCCAATAACACCACCATCACGAAAGAAGGCAAGACAAAGGCAATGCCTGCCAGCGTCGCCCCCCAGATGCGGTAATGCACATAGCCCATATAGATGCCTAGCTGCGCCGCCAGCGGGCCCGGGGCCAGTTGCGCCAATGCCAGGCCCTCTTTGTAATCAGCGGGCGAAATCCAGCCGCGCTGCTCAACCAGGTCACGTTGCATATAGCCGACCAGCGCCACCGGGCCACCAAAGCCCAACGCCCCCAGTCGCAGCATGTAGAGCACCATTTGCCACAGCGTATAAGCGGGGGCGGAATCTGGTACATCTGGTACATCTGGTACAGTTTGATTTGAATCAGGCAGGCTCTGGCTCATCGCAGTGACCTCTTATGTTGTACTTGGCTGCACTACAGAAAAATGCTGGTAAAGCGCATCCAGTACCACGCTTATTTTGTCCAGCAAGTCATCATCGTCACGGGCGTTTTGCCGTGCACCGGCCAGCATGGCTTCAAAACCACTGGCCTCAGGCACATAGCCATTGCCAATATCGAGTACATGCACCATGGCCCCCAATCTTTGCAAGCCACGGTCAGCTTCCAGATCAAAACTGGCCAGCAAGACCTCAAAACTGACACGGTCACCGACATGGGTAAATGCTGCACCGTCAAAGTCAAAGCCCAGCGCACCTGGCGGGCAATCCTTGACCGACTCCAGCCAGACAAAGCGCGCATGTCTATCGATGAAGCGGCGTATCAGCCAGGCGCAAGCCACCCTGTCCACCCACAGGTGCTGGCGGGTAGCCCAGGTACGGCCCTGATAATCATCGATGGCCAGTGCTTTGATTGCCGCCTGCACTGCCTGCGGCTCACCGACCGATAACAGGCCCTCTGCCGCCTGCATGAAATCCATCCAGGCAGCTTCAACCGTGTTGCTGCCATCACCAGGGAAGTAATCTATGCTTTTGAAAGCCTCATACTCACGCCGCATTTTGCGCAAAAGCTTGGTAATTTCCTGCGGCTTCAAATTGCCCAGGCCGGGACGTGCATCTGCCAGAGTCTGCAGCCAGGTTGCATATTCGCCACTGCGGTCAAACAAGGCCTGGAAAGCCAGATTCTCGTCTTCAGTCTGGGCCCAGACATGCAATAGCCAGGCACTACCACCTTCACGCAAGGTTTCTTCCGACAAATCCTGCAGTGCCTGTTGCTGCACCTCACCAAAAGGTAAAAGATAAGCCCCATCGCGCAGGGAGCCGCAACCCAGGGCCTTGAGATTACGCCAGATACGCATGCGCCCGGTTGCACTGTTCGTGGGCAGGCTCAGCACCAGCAATAGCCAGCGGGCAGATGGATCAGCATTGATAGTTTGCGTTTTCATGAAACACATACTACACAATAATATGAGTTATTACAAATTTTGTAGAGATAATTACCTATATTTATAAAATACAAATAAAATCCGGCCTATCTGCCTACTGGATAATCAGGCAGGATTTGTGGCCCTGCTCATGATCGTGACCGGCGTATTGTCCAGCCTGGCATTCTCAATGGTCTGCCAGCCAAGGCGTGCATACAGCGATTCATTACGCGGTGTGAACAAATAAAAATGATCAAAGCCTATAGATCGCGCCTCTTCCGCAGCGCGCAGCGACAGTGCCGAAGCAATACCCTTGCCACGGAATTGCGCAGGAACAAAAACGGCAGATAACCACGGCGTCAGATGCTGGTGCGTGAGAGTGCTGGCAAGGATGCCGGCAACACCAAACATCTGATCATCTGAAGACAAGGCGAGCAAAGTCACAGGCAATGCCCCTGCAATTCTGCAGCGATCAGGGCATCAACGTCATACCGGCAGGCTTCATTTCGTCAACGAGAAACAAAACAGCCTGGCAAGCGGAAAACATCAGGTTTTAATGTATTACCCTCAGCCATAACTTACCTGCTTGCCGGGAGCTAGCGCTGCATCTATCATGCTGTAGCAATGGTCAAGGCCAAGGCCAAAGATAGGAACTGCATCTGCAAAAGGCGGCATAAGATAAATATGAATTCGAATAAACAACGCCAGCTTATTGTCTTCGATCTCGATGAAACATTGGTCCATGCAAGCATGACTGATTTGGATCAGCCTATGGCTTTTGCATTTCCACCCTACTTTGTTTATCAGCGGCCCTTCTTGGTAGAAATGCTGGAAGAACTGGCGCCACATTACGACCTGGCAGTATGGTCATCGTCATCAAGGGAATATGTAGATGCTGTGGTCGCGCAAATCTTTGGTACTCGCTACCCAGTCAAGTTTGCCTGGTCGGTCGAGCGCTGTGTGCAGCGGGTGGACATCAAAAGCAATAGCTATGTTTATATCAAGGATTTGAGAAAAATCCAGGGTCAGGGATATACGCTAGACCAGATTACCATAGTGGATGATTCGCCAGAAAAAATCGCCAGGCAGCCGAGAAACCATATTCTGATTGCACCTTATCTTGGAGACCAGAAAGATAGGGCCCTGCTGGATATCGTCGGGAAATTCAAATTGAGAACGGTAACTTGCGAATAATTAACATACTCATTGGCATACTCATTGGCTTAAGTTCGTGCTTAAGGAACCAGTGAATATTACTCCTGATAGCGCTCAAATATTCTTTTCAATTCCCCATTTTTCTCCAGCAAAACCAGGCTGGCACCTATCTTCCTGACCAGCTCAGGCGACATGGTTTTTGCCATGCCCATGTAGAATTTTTCTGTTAGTTGGGGTTTGCTCAAAAGCCGTATCTTGTCTTCCAGCCCCGCCTGCCTGATCGCCAGGCCTATGCCGGGTGAACGGTGGCAATAAAACCGCCCGCGTCCTGCCAGCAGCTTTTTCAGGTTCGAGATGGAAGAAGTGGCGGTGTCGTCTATCTTCAAACCGCCCATTTGCGTGAGGATATCGACGATGCCAAAACCGCGCAGGGCGAGGATGATGCCGTCATTGCCTAGCTTGCGTATATCATCCCAGTCTTCAACTGCAACGATATCATCCGCCCGCACGGCCAGCAGGTAATTGACAGAGAACAATGGCGTCGCGGCGAACTGGTATTGTGAGGTATTACGCGCTATGCGTTGCACTCCGCAAATGACATCAATATTACCCGCCTTCAGACCCGCGTCTATACGCGCACGCGGTTGCCAGAGCTGGTCACCGGTAAATTGCAGCTCAGGGTCAGCCTTTTCCATCGCGCGCATAATATCTACACACATCCCGCCTATCGCAAGCTTGCCTTGCTGATTGACGATGGCAATATACTTGGGCTCCGATGCCTCCTGGGCAGCCGTATGTATCTCTGTGACAGCACCAGCGGGCAGCATGAGCGTCAGTAACAAAAATATCACTGCGCCTTGCAAGACCCGCAAAGGACTAAATTGCAGGGGCTTGCTCATTGCCTATATGCCAGCCTCTTATCTGATTTCACAGCCCTGCCGGAGCTGGCGTGCGTGAACTGTTGTTGCACTTTGAAAATGCTGACCACATTCGACAAATTGCCAGCCTGATCCTGCAAGCTTTTTGCGGCAGCGGCAGCTTCTTCGACCAGTGCTGCGTTTTGCTGGGTCACGCTATCCATTTGTATGATGGCATTGTTGATCTGGTCTATGCCGGCGGACTGCTCTTTGCTGGCGTTATTGATTTCATTCATGATGCTCGTCACTTTTGCGACGCTATCGACGATCTCGGACATGGTCGCACCAGCCTGATCGACGAGGCGCGCACCTTCGCCTACTTTATCGACTGAATCAGAAATCAGGGCCTTGATTTCTTTCGCCGCGCTGGCTGACCTTTGCGCCAGGTTGCGTACTTCTGACGCAACCACCGCAAAGCCCCTGCCCTGCTCGCCTGCACGGGCCGCTTCAACAGCCGCATTCAAAGCCAGGATATTGGTCTGAAACGCAATACCATCAATAACGGCAATGATATCGACGATTTTATTCGATGAATCACTGATCGCCCCCATCGTAACCACGACTTGCGATACCACCGTACCACCCTTGACGGCAGCATCAGATGCCGCATGTGCCAACTGGTTCGCATCACGGGCGTTTTGTGAATTCTGCTTCATGGTACTGGTCAGCTCTTCCATGGAAGAAGCGGTTTCTTCCAGCGAACCTGCCTGCGTCTCGGTGCGGGCAGACAAGTCCATATTGCCATTGGCGATATCAGTTGATGCACCGACGATGGTGTCTGTGCTGTTACGTACTTCGCTGACGATATTTACCAGGCCATTGTTCATGTCTTTCAAAGCCTGCATGAGCCGCCCGGTTTCGTCTTCCGATTTGACATCGATATTGGTGGTCAGGTCACCGTCAGCCACGCTGCGTGCCAGATTCAGTGCATGCTGCATGGGCCGGGTGATGCCTACGGTCAGAAACCACGCGCAGACACTGCCAAGAATAATGAACAGGATGATCAATGCGCTGATCAGCATGGAGCTGCTCTTGGCGATTGCATCGACTTCCTGACTCAGGTCATCAACATCTTTTTTCTGGAACTCAAGAAAATCCAGTTCACTCTTTTGATAGGCATCCGACACGGGCATGAATTTTTCAAACAACTTTGCCGCTTCATCTGCCTTGCCGTCTTTTTTCAGCTTGGTGATCTCGTCGCGCAGCGCAATATACTGCTTGCGCACGGCGATGATATTGTCGAGCAGTTTTTTCTCTTCAGGGAAGGCGATATGCTCTTCCATGTATTTTTGAATTTCATTATTCCTGACAGTCGATGCCTTGGCGTCACCGGCAAAATATTCTGCCAGTGCATCGTCATTGCTCTTCACTATCGCCAGGGTACGCTTGAGCCCGGCCACGGTGATCCGGTACCATTCTTCGGTCATGCGCTCTTTTTTCAGCGGTTCCTGCATCATGGAACGGGTGCTGTCAGCAACCTCATGCAAACGCCACAATCCTATTCCGGAAGAAACCGTCGCCAGCAACATAACCAGGCCAAAGCCGATGGCGAGACGCGTCCCTATGTTCAGATTCTGAATTTTCATTGCCTGTCTCCTGGATATTTTTGTAATAAGGCATTGCAGAGCTGGGGTTGGTGCCGGATATCGCCCGGCCCAACCCCTCACTTGCTTTTCACCTTCAAATTTCATGTCTGGTGAAGCAAGCTTTCATTGTTTTACCTCTTTCAAGCATATTAGACAATTGCTATTTTGCAAGTCAACGATTGCAAAATACCATGAAAATGATATAACCCCGCCCTCTTACATAGAGAAAACAGCTTGATAACAGCACGCTGTTTTCATGATATCTTGACACTTATTTTTGATTCAGTCATTACATCCATGCCACACATCCTCGCCATCCGTGCCGACATCACCAAGCTGCAAGTCGATGCCATCGTCAATGCCGCCAATTCGTCCCTGCTGGGTGGTGGTGGCGTTGATGAGGCAATACACAGAGCTGCAGGACCGGATCTGGTGCATGAATGCCGTCTGCTCGGTGGTTGTAAAACCGGAGAAGCAAAGCTCACCAAGGGCTATCGTTTGCCCGCCAGTTTCATCATCCACACCGTGGGCCCGGTGTGGCGCAACGGGACCAACAATGAAGCTGGCCTGCTGGCCTCTTGTTATTACAACGCCATGCGCATTGCAGCAGAAAAACAGTTGAGCAGCATCGCCTTTCCCAGCATCAGCACCGGTATTTATGGCTACCCCATAGAACAGGCCGCCCGCATTGCGGTAAGCTATGTGCGCTCAGCGCTGACAGACTACCCCGTGCTACAGGAAGTGATTTTCTGTTGCTTCTCGGACAGTGACCTCAAGATTTATGAGGCCATATTGGCTGAATCGGCTGAATCGGCTGAAACAGCAAACACGGCACCATCAAAATATACTGACCACAACCAACAAGGCTGAACCCATGCGCTACCTCATCTGCTTGATTACCCTGGCCTGTGCCAGCCAATTGGCCCTGGCACTGGATTGCAGCAAGGCATCCAATACGCTTGAAATCAATGAATGCGCATCCATAGAACAAAAGAAAGTGGAAGCAAAACTCAACGTCGTCTATCAGCGCGTGATGAAGTTCCTCGACAAACAGATTGCTGACGGTGATCTGGACAAGGCATCCAAGACTACGCTCATAGAAGCCCAACGCGCGTGGATCAAATTCCGTGAGGCGGATTGCAATGCCGTCTATCAGTACCACATTGCAGGCACCATACGCGGCGTGATGTCCATCAGTTGCATGCAAACCCATACTGAGCGGCGCATCAAGGATCTGGAAGAGTATGAAAAGAATTGAAACTCATGCGCGTCAGTGTCGCCCTGCAGCTCAGTGATAATTCAGTGATGATACAGTGATGAACAAGATTGACCCACCCACCGACATTGTTCGCTTAAGCAAAAAGAGACAGCGCAATGTTCAGGAGCAAAACAGATTAAGCGAATATGGCTTGAGAACCACAGCCACCTATTGGCGCGCACATGCACTTCCCAAGGCCTTACATGATGCCGGTCTTGCCCACGGTATAGACTGGGGCAATAGCATCATCATTGATCTTGTCGCTGATTTGCCGTGGATGCGAGACACAGTGATGGGCACAATATTGAGCCAGCAAGAAAAATTCATCGAGTTTGAAATTGAAACTAGCCAGCAACACCAGCTAATCAAGTCCATAGAAGTCTGGCTTGATGTGACTGCGCAAGCCAATGTTCACAAACACAATCGCGGCACGGGCAGGGGTGCAGGTGCAATGGCACTGGAGATACGCAGGGAGCTATGCACGCCTGCCGGTTCGCCATCGGCTGATAGCAGCACAACAGAATGTGCTATCTCTGCTTTTTAGCGAGTACGTACACAGAGCAAAGACGCCCTGCAATCAACCTGAGGCCAAAAGCCAAGACAACCACCAGCAATAAAGGTTTGCCCGGCCCCCACAGGGCACCAGCCATGCCCAGGGACAATGCCGAAGCAAAGCCCATATCAATCTCACTGAAATGGCGCTCAAGCACAGCTTGACAGGATGGGCAGTCATAACTCACCCGCCGGACCAGTTTATACCAGCGATGTCTAGTCAACATGGGTGGGGTCAACTGCAAATCAGTACGGCATTGCGGGCAAAGATGGCGTTTGAGCATATTTGAATTGGCTAAATGACGCGTAGCATTTGTTCGCGGTTTGGCAAGATCAGTTTCCCTGCATGGCTACAATTATACATTCCCACTTTGCCCGCCTGCCCTTGCTGCTATCATCCAGACAGCAGGCTAAGCAATTCGATCGCTAGCCCGGTCGATTGTGTGGCAACGTCTGAGACATGAAAGATCACCAATAATGAGAGATGAAAAAATAAAATCAACTGAGCACAGAATAAAAACCGAAGCAGGCCAACTGTATGCCTGTAGCTGGCAACCGACAAACCATGAGGGCCATGATAACCAGCCGCCTATTTTGCTACTGCATGATTCCCTCGGCTGTGTAGCTTTATGGCGTAGCTTTCCCGCACTGCTGGCTGATCATAGTGGGAGACAAGTTATCGCTTACGACAGGCTGGGCTTTGGACAATCTGATGCGCGTGACGATGTGTTGAGCCTGGATTTTATTGCGCAGGAAGCGGCGACTTCTTTACCACTGCTGCAAAGCCACTTTGGTTTTGAGCGCTTTATAGTCATGGGGCATAGCGTAGGCGGTGGCATGGCGGTGCATTTTTCAGCTCTTTACACTGACATCTGCGATGCCCTGATCACTGAGTCTGCACAGGCCCTGGTCGAAGACAAAACACGGGCGGGCCTTATCGAAGCGCAACAGCAGTTCCAGCAGCCAGGCGCATTAGACCGCCTGCGCCGCTACCACGGTGACAAGGCCGCATGGGTGCTCAATGCCTGGATCAATACCTGGCTGTCATCCGCCTTCGCTAACTGGTCACTGCGCGATGTGCTGCCACAAGTAAGATGCCCTGCCCTGGTACTGCATGGTGAGCATGACGAATATGGTTCAAACCTGCACCCTGAGCAGATCGCAGGGCTGACAACTGGCCCTGCACAACTGGAGATCATCGCTGGCGCGCAACATGTGCCGCACAGGGAACAGGAAGACTGGGTGATAAAAAGAGTCTGCCAGTTCCTTGTCGGCTTAAAGTAAGTTCAGCAGCGCGTACTCATTCATGAGCAACCGCAACTCAACACCGTCGCCTAAAATTCATCCCACTGCTCATCTGGCTTACTCGCTGCCTTGGGTGCAGCCACCCTTGATGCTGGCCTGGTGACAGCAGTGACAGATCTGTTGGCGGGTTTTGGTCCAGTTGCACCCCTTGGTGAACTGGCCTGTGGTTTGCTGGTGGCTGCCTGGGCATCGTCGAGCTTGAACATGCTGATGATTTTCGACAGGTGTTCTGCCTGTTCCTGCAGGCTCTCAGCCGCAGCCGCAGCCTCTTCAACTAGGGCAGCGTTTTGCTGTGTCATTTCATCCATCTGGGTCACGGCGCGGTTGACTTCTTCTATGCCTGAGCTTTGTTCCTGGCTGGCGGCGGTGATCTCGCTCATGATGTCGGCGACCTGCTTGACCGAGGTGACGATCTCGCCCATGGTCTGCCCTGCTTCATCGACCAGACGAGAACCAGAGTCAACCTTGACGACAGAATCATCAATCAGGGTTTTGATTTCTTTGGCGGCAGTGGCTGAACGCTGCGCAAGGTTGCGCACTTCAGATGCCACCACAGCAAAGCCACGGCCTTGCTCACCGGCACGCGCCGCTTCTACTGCTGCATTCAACGCCAGGATATTGGTCTGGAAGGCAATGCCATCAATGACGCTGATGATATCCACGATCTTGCGTGAACTGTCCTTGATCGAATCCATCGTGGTGACGACTTGCGACACCACCTCACCGCCCTTGCCTGCCACGGTGGCGGCTGAAGCAGCGAGCTGGTTGGCCTGGCGTGCATTATCGGCATTTTGCTTGACGGTAGAGGTCAGCTCTTCCATCGATGAAGCGGTTTCTTCGAGCGAGCTGGCCTGGCTTTCAGTGCGGGCAGACAGGTCAGCATTACCCGCTGCAATCTCGCCAGAGGCCAACCTGACCGAGCCGCTGGTGGCGCGTATGTCTATCAGCACCGCCGCGATCTTATCGACAAAGCGGTTGAAGGCCTCGCTGATCTGTGCGAGTTCGTCCTTACCATCGGCGGCCAGGCGCCGGGTCAGGTCACCTTCGCCAGTCGCAATGTCTGCCATGGCATCGCGCACCAGCTCCAGTTTTTTCAGGGCCTGGGCTACCAGTGCTGTCAATACCAGGGCGGCCAGTGCGACCACGATGATGGCGGTGACGGCAGAGGCGGTCAGCATGGCGGTCAGTGCCTGGGTGGCCTCTGCCCTGTCCAGCACGGTTGCCAGCAGCCAGTCAGTGCCAGCGATTTTGGTGACGAACAGCATGCCCTCGCGCCCGTTCAGGTGTACGGTGCTGCTGGTCTTGGATGCTTCGGTCGCATTCAGCACCTGTGTGGTCAGGCTGGCATCGAGATCGCTGAGCGGCTTCAGCGTCAACTTCTCATTAGGGTGGGCAATGATCTTGCCGCTGCCGTCGAGCAAAAACGCAAAGCTGGCTGGCGTAGGTTTGATCGAGCCTACATTGCTGGTCACCACGTCTAGCATGACATCGGCGGCGGCCACGGCAGTGATACTGCCCTTGCCGCCTATGGGGTCGGCAAAGGTCACTACCAGTTTGCCGGTACTGGCCCCGATATAGGGGGCAGTAATGATGGGGCCACCTGCTTCGCTGGCCTTGATATACCAGGGGCGTGCGGTAGGGTCATAGTCGGCCGCGCGTTTGCGGTCTTGCGAGAACACCGCATGCTTGTCGGCAAAACCGATATAGACCATGTCAAACACACCTGCCTGCTCACCCGCCTTGAGTGCACCCAGAGGCTCGGGCAATTCTGCCGCCAGCTTCAGCGAGGCGACTGCGGCCTGCTTGGACTTGACCCACTCGGTAATGGCGGTTGCATGGCTTTGAGACAGTTGCAGTAACTGGCTGTTGAGTGCATCCATGGTGCGCGAGCGCGTGGTAAAGAAATTTGCCACCACCATGGCAAGCATGGCAATCACAACGATGGACACACAGATACTGATGAGCTTCCTGCGTAGCGACGAAAAAAACATACCGGTTCTCCAGTGATGACAAAAGACGGGATATTCTGTGGCAACAGCTTTTGCAGCATAGCACTGATTTTGTCATGCAGTCATCTGGCAAACCCGGCCTTCTGTTATAGCCAGACTGGAAATCATTTTTTCGGGAATCATGTTAACTAATTGCAACGACCATGGAATTGAGAAGAGCATGATGGTCACTTGCCTCTGTACGGCTGCGCATCAGTCTCAGCATTTAGTTGCAAATTGACGACGTTGCCCACAATTAATATGATTAATATCAATGGGCTGAACGCAATTGTTAAATATTTGCATGCATGTTGTTTTACCTATGGGCGCAGGCGTATTCTGGCGAGTCGCATCGCTGCCGCATGGCAACAAGTAATCATATTGCCATTACTTTGCACATGACAAGCTATTTGCAAGGTTTTGATTTCTGGCCCGGTGACTGGTATCTTCAGCTTCTCGCGGGCACGCGGCGTTTGCACATGCGTGGGTTGATGGCTTACTTCCGGCTTATTTTGGGCTTATATGTACGCTTATATGTGCGCCGATATCTGTACTTATTTACGGGCTAATGAAGTTTCATCTCGCGCCGTAATATGTTGCAACAATTTTTGGCAAAACTTGTCTGTTGAATACGCTATGCTTAAGCATGGCATCCCCTATCCTGGGCTTTGAATTGCAAGAATGAATGCGCTACTGACACCATTGCATGACAATTATGCGTCAAGAGAGACGGGGGATTTGCTCGCCCTGGGTATCAAGCCTGATCTGGCTGAACATGAGTATGCTGCGGTGGAATCGATACTGTCGGTACGTGGTGTGGATATCAATGCTTTCAGGGAACACCGCCAGCAATACCTGAAAAGTGCCGAGCAGCAAAAACCTGCTGATGACAAGCTGGCCTATATGTCACATCGCCTGGCCGCCCAGCTTATTGATGTGATAGGCATCGCCCTGCTACTGGCCATGCTGGGTTTGCTGATCACCGTCGCCCTGCCCAACCTGTTCAAGCAGACTAACCGGGCCATCCTGATATTGTGGTCGCTTTACCTCTTGTTCAAGGATGGCTTTGATGGGCAAAGCCTGGGCAAGCGCATTATGGGCATACGTGTGCTACAGCGTGACACTGAGCAGCCCTGTAACCTCACGCAATCCTTTGTGCGCAATATCCTGGCACTGACAGTGGTCGATTGGTTGTTCGCGCTGGGCAGCAAGCGACTGCGCCTCGGTGACATATTGGCTGGCACCAGAGTAGTCAAGGAATAAGCTGCTACCTGACTGGCCGCCCTTTTTGTAGCATTCCGCTGTCGCATCCCGCCATCACATCTCCCTGTACATCCCTCTGCACATTACAAAAAGTTCGTCACATCAAAGCCAACCAGGCTCAGGTTATTCACATTTTTCAATATCCCTACCAGCACGATTTCATCCGGCGTGATGTTGTTGACATCGAGCTGGTTGATCACATACCAGATGCTGGCGTCGCCTATGATGTCAGCGGTGATAACGACCATCTTGCTGGCAACAGTGGGGCCGGTAAACGCCTTGCCGGTACCAAACAAGGCAGCGATCTTTGTGGTGTCGAGCGCATTGCCCTGCACCGTCAGCACATCGCCATTGGCCCAGGCTTTTGGGGTAGTGGCTGCAGCATTGACAGCGGCAATCCTGGTGGTGCCGGTCTTGTTCAGGAAGGCAGAGAAATTCAATACATCACCCCCCTTACCTATGGTGAAATTGGTGATGGTATCCACACCATTAGCAACCGGGGTAATGCCAAAAGCATAGGTATCAACCCCTATGCCACCCTGCATGGTGTCGATACCGCCACCGCCAGTGAAGAAATTCGCGTAATTCGAACCTATCAGCAAATTATTCGCTTCATCGCCCTTGATAGTGGTGGTCACCGTCACCTTGCCTGCGGATGAGCCGGTGGTGGTGCCAGTGCTGCTGGCAGGCGCTGCAATCAGGCTAAGATCGACATAATCGACCTTCTTGATATCACCACTCAGCAAGGCCAGCGGTTTGCCGTCCAGCGTCAGCAAATCCTGGCCCAGATCTACCACCAGCGGCGTGGTCAGCGCGCCTTTGCCACTGAGCAGGTGGTTGGTTTCATTAAGCGGGATATCGATGTAATTGATCTGCAGATCAGACTTGACTGCATTGATGATATTGACAACCTTGCCGCCAGTGAATGAGGTATTGTCCAGCGTCACCGTCAGGTTCGCGACATTGTTGATACTGGCATTGGCCGTGGCCTTGCCGCTCAGGGTCAAGGTAGCGGTGGTATCGGTCGTCTTGACCAGGGTGCCAGTCAGGCCTGTGGGTACATTGGTGATCTTGCCCAGGGATGTGCCGACATTACCTTTGAAGGTGTCGCCAGTCAGGGTGAGGATAATGCTGCTGGTGATGCTGCCATCATTGAGCTGCTGTTCGACAAATGCCGGGGCTGAATAACTGATACTGCCTATGGTAGGTGTCACTTCAGACGCCTGCGCCACTTTCAAGACCAGTTGCTCGACATTGGTAGGGGCAGCAGCAGCCTCAGCCGCCGTTGGCATACGCCCTATCAGGGTGGTATACACCACGCTGGCATACACCTTGGTCGAGGCGGCTATCTTGAATTCTTGCGACTGGGCAAACTGATTGACGATTTCACCACGTGCCATGCCGTTGTTCATCTGCCCTACCCAGTAGTCGCGGCCTGCCGCATCGGCGCTGCGGCCAAGCACGTTCTGGTAAATCAGGTCGAGGAACTGGCTATTTGACAAGTTTGCACCGTATTTGCTGACAAACTCTTCTGATTGTGCAAACACCTGGGCAATCTGGCTATTGCTGCCGCCATTCCTGTGTACGCCCATCCAGAAGGTAAAACCATCGGTATCCGGTATGCGGTTGAAGGCAGCGAGGTAAAGCCGCACGATCTGCTCGGCAACCGGGCTATACTCAGGCGCAATCAAAAAACTGTATTCCACCCCGGCGCGGGTGAGCAAACCAGAATCAAGGCGGGACGCATACAAATCCACAGTCTGTTGATCTGGTTGTTTGTCCCAAAGTATCTGGAACAAGCCTGTGACAAATTCTTTATTGGTTTTGGCCATCGTTGCACCTGCATTTATTGCAGCAAATAATCATGGAGGAAACAGCAAGCAAGCCCTGGTGGACTATAGCAGTTCACTACTTTACGGCAAACTTTCTCAAAGTTTCAGTGTTTTATCCAACTATCCAGCGTTGTTCACAATCCCATCATGCGAATCGGATAAACTCAGAGTTCTTGCCAGACGGAAAACCCCCTATTTATGCAGTATATGCCAAAAATTTTCGACGCAATTCATACAACAGGCATTAAAAAACCCGCCAGTTCCCATTTTCCGTGCGCGTAATTGATAAAATACAAAACATCCTGCAAGTCATTCACTAGTCAGACTAGTCAGCCCAGGCCCGGTAGCAAAAGCAGAAAGCAAGACATCATGAAAATAGCCGTCCTCTTCCCCACCCAGACAGAAGCCGCCCTGTTCCAGCGCGAAGGCATCATCACCATTGTCTCTGGTGTAGGGCTCACTGCGACTGCCCATGCAACCCTGCGGGCGATCTATGAATATGAACCCGACATGCTCATCATGGCGGGCATTGCCGGGGCTTACCCTCATTCCAGCTTCAAGATCGGTGACGTGGCGCTGATAGAAAGCGAAGTCGAAGGTGACCTTGGCTTTTTCACACCCGATGGTTTTACCCATCTCGCCCATCTGCCCATAGACATGGAATTTGAGCGCCGCCATACACTGAGCTGTCCCTTCATCCCCGTAGGAACAGAGTTCGCCAGGGCACGCAGCATGTCACTGAATGCCGCCATGGCCCATTATGTCGAAACCGAATTCGTCGATCTTGAAAACATGGAAGGTGCGGCCTTCTTCTATACCTGTTTGCAGGAAGACCAGCCCTTCCTGGAGTTGCGGGCGATATCCAACTTCGTCAATGTTGATAATGATGAATGGGACATGCAGGGTTCGATCAAGGCCATGACTGCGGCACTGCACCGCTTGCTGGATGATATACAACACTGAGACAGCACTGAAATAGCACTGAGACCGCACTGAAATAGCATTGAGCCACACTGAACCAGCACCAAGCCGACACAGAATCTATACTGAATTTTATGCACGGACCCGACCCCAAAAACCTTCACCCCATGCAGGGCTTTCCCCAGGTTTGCTATATCCAGAATACCGTCAGCAATCCCAATATCATCATCGGTGACTACACCTATTATGATGACCCGGAAGATGCTGAAAACTTCGAGCGTAATGTGCTCTACCATTTCCCCTTCATCGGCGACAAACTCATCATCGGCAAATTCTGTGCGCTGGCGCGTGGTGTCAAGTTCATCATGAACGGAGCCAACCACAATATGGCAGGCATCTCCACCTACCCTTTCCAGATTTTTGGCAATGGCTGGGAAAAAACACCGATGGATCTTGAAGCCCTGCCCTACAAGGGCGACACCATCATCGGCAATGACGTCTGGATAGGATATGAAGCCCTCATCATGCCGGGTGTGAAGATAGGCAATGGCGCAATCATTTCTTCACGCTCCGTGGTGGTTGCCGATGTACCAGCCTATACCATCGTCGGCGGCAACCCGGCCAAGCCCATACGCCAGCGCTTTAGCGACGATGTCATCGATACCCTGGAGCAGATCGCCTGGTGGGACTGGCCGGTAGAAAAAATCAGCCGCTACATCAGCGTGATTATTGCCGGCGATATAGGCGCACTCAAAGCCAGCGCCCTGGCTGAATAGCCGCATCCATTTCAAATTAAATTACCTCCGGCAAAGCCGGAGGTTTATTGCTGGGGCGCCTCAAAGGCGCTGGTAACCCTTGATCCGCCTAAAGGCGGCTACAGTCCCAATTTCATTTGGTCGTAACGCTCATCTTCCTG